>NZ_JBSHJY010000008.1:0-92631 GCF_053619715.1 Agromyces sp. NPDC055520
GGTCGTCGACAAGGCGTTCGCGACATCCCGCCCGATTCGATCAGGCGGCCGCGTCGTCGTTCACCGCGACGGCAGTGCGCAGGCCGTCGACGAGCGAGGTCGTCGGGCGGCCGAGCAGGCGGGAGAGCGTGCCATCCGTCTGGCTCAGCACGCCGCGTGCGATGCCGTCGTCGATCGCGGCGACGAACCCGGCGGTGCCGGCGTCGAGGCCGGCCCCCTCGAGTGCGGCGACGTGCTCGGCGGTCGTCAGCGGCGTGTACGTCACGTCGCGGTCGACGACCTCGGATGCCGCGGCCGCGAGCTCCTCGAAGCTCCAGGCGACGTCGCCGCCGAACTCGTAGGTCTGGCCGAGGTGGCCGTCTTCGAGCAGCACGATGGCGGTGCCCTCGGCGAGGTCGGCGCGGGTGGCGCTCGCGACCCGTCCGTCAGCCGCGGAGGCGGCGATCACGCCGGTCGACGCGGCGCGCGAGACATCCGCTGCGTAGTTCTCGGTGTACCAGTTGTTGCGCACGATCACTGCGGGAAGACCCAGGATGGCGATGGCCTCTTCGGTGGCCTTGTGATCGGGGGCGAGTGCGAAGTCAGCGGTCGTCGCCTGGGGTGCACTCGTGTAGACGAGCTTCGTGACCCCTGCGGCCTTCGCTGCGTCGATCACGTTCCGGTGCTGCGCTGCGCGCCCGCCGGGGTCGGATCCGGAGATGAGCAGCACGGTGTCGACGCCCTCGAGCGCCGCGCTGATCGTCTCGGGCCGCGAGTAGTCGAGTTCGGCGGTGCGGATGCCGCGGGCCGCGAACGACTCGAGCTTCGACGTGTCGCGGGCGGTCGCGATGACGTCGGCGGGGGCGGCGCCGCGAGCGAGCAGCGCGTCGACGACGAGGCGGCCGAGCTGGCCCGAGGCGGCGGTGACGAGGATGGTCATGGGGTGGTCCTTCCGGTTGCGGTCACCTGTGCCAACGGGATGCCGCGGCCAAACCTTCCCGCGCAGCGGTACCCACTTTCGCGTAAGGTACCCACATGACGGTAAGTCTTGCGGAGATCCGGGAAACATCCGGCGAGGTCTTCACCGACGGCTGCCCCACACGCGTCGTGCTCGACCACATCATGAGCAAATGGGGTGTGCTCGTGCTGCTCGCGCTCACCGACGGCACCCGTCGTTGGGGCGAGCTGCGCCGCGAGGTCGACGGCATCAGCGAGAAGATGCTCGCCTCGACGCTGCGCACCCTCGAAGCCGACGGCATTGTGTCGCGCACCTCGTTTCCCGAAGTGCCGCCGCGTGTCGAATACGCGCTGACCGAGCTCGGTCGCGAGCTCATGGAGCACATGCTGCCGCTCGTGCAGTGGGTGGCGCTGCGCGCCGACGGCATCGTGCGCGAGCGCTGACGCGGCCGGTACTGCGTCACTGTGCGGTGTGTTTCGGTGCCGTCACCGATGGTTCCCTTTGCACGTGCCGCGCCCTGCGACGTGCATTCGTGTGGTGGTCAGGCCGCGGCAGCTGCGAGTTCGCGCTTCACGGCGGCGAACGACTGATCGAGTGCCGGACGCGGGTCGAAGGCGTAGGTGCCGTCGCCGAAGAGCTCGAAGGTGAGGGAGTCCGCGTAACCGTTGCGCCCGAGCGCCTGGAGGTATTCGCCGAGCGGCAGCACGCCGTCGCCCCACGCGAGGTGGCCGTTCGGCTTTCCATCGATGAGGTGCACATGACGGATGCGTCCGCCGAGGGCGGCGAAGTAGCCGTCGACCGTGTCACCAGCGGTGGCCATGGCGACGGTGTCGAGGGCCGCGCCGAGGTTCGGGGCGGCGATCTCGTCGAGCATCTGGGCGAGGGTCGTAGCGTCGTTCACCAAGTTCGACTCGATGCGCTGCAGTGGCTCGAGTACGCAGTTCACTCCGAGGGCATCGGCATATGCCGCGATCTCGCCGATCGCATCGACGGAGCGCCGCCACGCGGCATCCGTCGCCTCGTCTTCGAAACCCCGCCCCGGCGTCAAGAACAGCAGCGGCGCCTCGAGCTCGACGCAGAGCTCTGCTGCGTGCCGGAACATCGCGATGCTCTGCTCACGCAGCCACGGCGACGGCGACGCCACGTTGACGGGGTAGATGACCTGTTCGGGAGTGAGGCAGTGAACCGTGAGGCCGCGCTCCGTGACGCGGCGTCGGATCGAGCGCGCCTGTTCGGGGCTCGTCTGCGGGATGTGCAGCTGTGGGGCGATGCCCCAGAGCTCCACCCGTTCGCGCCCGAGCTCGACCATGTCGTCGAGGAATCGCTCGAACGGAAGATGCTGGTAGGAGAAGTTCGAACCAGTGATCTGGTCGAGGGTGATGCTCATTTGCCCATCCCATCCGCAAGGCCTTTGACGAAGTAGCGCTGACACGCGAAGAACAGGATCACCACAGGCAGCGCGGCGATGACCATGCCGGCGAAGACGACCGGGTAGTCGGTGCCGTGCTTGCTCATGAGGCTCGTGAGCCCCACCGGCAGGGTCTGCACGTCGGTGCCGCTCGTGAACACCATCGCGAAGAGGTACTCGTTCCAGGCGAAGAGGATGTGCAGGATGATCACCGAGATGATGATGGGTCTGCACATCGGCAGGATGATGCGCCAGAACGCCGTCCAGCGGCTCGCCCCGTCGACCTCTGCCGCTTCGTCGACCTCTCGGGGCAGGTCGATCATGTAGGCCCTGATGAGAAAGGTGGTGAACGGGATGCGGAATGCGGTGTAGAGGATGAGCAGCGCCCAGAAGGTGTTGTAGAGACCCATCGACTGGAACATCTTCACGAGCGGCACGAGGGCGACCGTCGGCGCCAGCATGAGGCCGCCGAGCACGATCGTCGACCATGTTCGGCCGAGAGGGATGTCGACACGGGTGAGACCGTAAGCCGCCCAGGCGCTGATGAAGACCGTTGCGATCGTCGATGTGACGGTGACGAGGATGCTCGTCGTGAGGTAGTTGCTGACCCCACGGTTCCACGCGGCCGTGTAGTTCTCCCAGCTCCACTGCGTGGGGAGGGCGAACGGATTGCCGAACAGCTCGGTGTTCGTCTTGAAGCCGTTCATCACCATCCACGTGAGCGGGTAGACGACCACCACGACGAGACACAGCAGGAACGTCCAGATGAAAACGCGGGCGATGACCCCGGCAAATGAGAGTCGAGTCACCATTCCACCCTTCTGCGGCGGTTGAGCCAGAGCTGTACGAGCGCGATGCCGAGCGTGATGACGAAGATGACGGTTCCGATCGCCGCGGCGTAACCGAAGTCGTTGCGCACGAAGCCGTTGCGGTAGAGCCAGGTGCCGAGCACTTGCGTCGAGTTGTTCGGGCCGCCCGAGGTCATCACCATGACCTCGTTGAACACCTGGAACGCGCCCGAGATGGTGACGATGATCATGAGCCCGGTCATCTCCCGCACGAGCGGCATGGTCAGCGTGAAGAACCGTCGAATCGGCCCGATGCCGTCGATCGCCGCCGCTTCGTAGAGCTCCGACGGGATGCGCTGGATCGCCACTGCGAACAGCAGCGTCGAGTAGCCGAAGCCCTGCCACTGGCTCATCACGATCACCGCCATCATGGCGGTCGACTCCTGACCGAGCCATGGCTGTGCCAAGGCGCTGAGACCGATCGCATCGAGGGCCGAGTTCAGGAGCCCGAGGTTCGGTTCGTAGATGAAGTAGAAGAGGAGGCCTGCGACCGTGAGGGAGATCGCCGACGGGATGAAGTAGATCGCCCGGAGGCTGCGTCGCCAGCGGTCGCTGCGGATGCCCTCGATGATCGCCGCGAGCACGATCGCGCCGAACACCTGGAAGGCGAGCGAGACGATCGCGTAGAGCACGTTGTTGCCGAGTGACGACCAGAAGATCGGGTCGCCGACGAGTTTGGCGTAGTTGTCGAGCCCGATGAACTCTTGGCTGCCGCTGTAGATGTCCCACTTGAGTGTCGAGAACCCGAGGTTCTGCACGAGCGGCAGGTAGACGAAGACGGCGAGCACGACGACCGCCGGAAGAACCCAGGCGAGCCCGAGCAGGCGTCGAGTCCCGCGTCGCCGCGGAGTCCGTGGGGGCGGGGTGACGGCGGTGATCGCCGCCGTCGCCCCGTCCACGGGATTACTGTGCTGCGTCAGAAGCATTTCGTACGCTCTCCAGCACATCCTCAGGCGTGCTTCCACCGCTGATCAGAGCTTCGCCGCCGGCGAGCCAGGCGTCGGCGACCTCTGGCACGGTCACGGTGTCGAGCCAGATCACCAGCTCGGATGCCTCGTTGACCTTCGTGATGCCGTCGTACACTGCGACGCTCGAGGTCTCGGGCGTCACTGCGCCGATGACGGTGCTCGGCTGGCCGTAGGGCGGCGACGAGAGTGTCGTCGCGTTCTCCTTCGACGTCGCGAACTTCATGAAGTCGACCGCGAGGGCTGCTTGCGGCGACTTGGCGTTGATGAGGTAGCCCTCCGGCGACCCCTGGATGGCGCCGTGCTCGCCGTTCGCGCCGGCAGGTACCGGCAATGCGAAGATGCCGAAGTTCTCGGGTGTGAGGGTGCTGCCCTCTGCGGTGACGGTGTCGAATTCGAGGATCTCCTGGTAGTACATGGCCGCCCGGCCACCGGAGAGCGCCTCTTGTGCGGTCGAGTAGAGCACGCCGTTCGTGCCCGTACCGGAGTCGGTGCACTCGTCGACGAGTGTCTTGAACTGTTCGAGTGACGCGATGTAGCCGGGGTCGTCAAGCGTCGCCGTGGCCGGGAAGAAGTCGTCATGCAGCACGTTGGTCGGAACGTTGTAGGCGAACAGCTGCTGCAGGTAGTGCAGCGCCGGCCAGCCGTCTTTGTTGCCGAAGGCGATCGGCTCGTAGCCTGCGTCGCGGATGGGCCCGCAGCTGTCGATGAGTTCTTCGAAGGTGGTCGGCACCTCGATGCCGACCTCATCGAAGATCGCGGTGTTGTAGCCCATGAACTTGCCGTTGTTGTAGAGCGGAATGCCGAAGTAGCTGCCGTCTACCTCGAAGGCGCTGAGCGAGGCCGCACCGAATGTGTCGCCCCACTCGGTGCCGGGTGCGATCACCTCGGAGAGGTCGGCGGCAAGCCCGCCATCGATGAAGTTCTGTGCCCAGTTGCCGGCCCACGTGAAGTAGATGTCAGGCAGCGCGCCGGAGGCTGTGAGGGTCTTCGTCTTGTCTTTCACGCTCTGGTCGGTCTCTTGGATGAGCTCGACCGTGACGTCGGGGTGAAGCTCCTCGTACTCGGCGGCAAGCGCTTCGAAGTACGGCCCGAGCGGTTCTCCGCCGAACTTCGTGAGGATGCTGAGCTTGCCCGAGTACTCGGGTTCGGCCGTGATGTCCGCCGCTGGGGCGGCGTTGCCCCCGGCGCATCCGGCCAAGACGAGGGCTGAAGCCGCGGCGAGCGCGGCGAAGGCGGGAATTCTCTGTGCGTGCATGGTCTTCCTTCGACTCGGGTGAGCGTCGGACCTGACCGGAAGGGGTGGGCTCCGGCGATCCGCCATTGGATCTCTGTGAACACCTAGTGTGTGGTGGATTGACTCTACACAAGATCTGATACCGGTACCAGATCTTCACGCAAAGAACGTCTGTTTGTTATCGAACTGGGATGCTCAACATCAATTACGAGTCGAAGAAAACCCTGATCAATCGAACTTATTGAGATGAACATCGCAGCGGCATTTGCACGCGATGTTGACGGCCGCTGGCGTGTGTGTCAGCATGATTCACACCTGATACCGGTACCAGATCGACCAGACAGGCCGGGCCATCGCTTCGAAAGGACCCCCATGCTCGCGACCACCCTGCTCGGCTTCGACGAGACGACATTCCGCAACCAGACGGCGAGCGCGATCGCGCTGCGTCCGCAGATCGAGCAGCTCGTCGATCGGCTCCAGTCCGAAGGTTTCGCGAACCTCTTCCTCATCGGGGCGGGCGGCACATACGCCGCGATGTGGCCGTACGAGCACCTCGCGCGTCGCAGCTCGACGTTGCCGGTGCGCAGCGTCATCGCCGCCGAACTCATCGAATCGGGCGATGCCACCCTCGGTTCCGACTCCATCGCCATCTTCACCTCGGTCTCCGGCACGACCGATGACAGCCTGCGGGCGGTCGAATACTGCAAGGCGCTCGGCGTGACGACCATCGCCTTCACCGGCTATCCGGAGTCTCCGATCGCGCAGGCGGTCGACATCGCGCTCGTCTCCGAGCCGAAGACATGGCCGTTCGACATGCAGATGCTGCTCTTCATGACGCGTCTGCTCTCGGTGCGCGGCGAGTTCGAGGGTTACGAGAAGTTCGCAGACGAGTTCGCCGGAATCCCCGACATCCTCGTGAGCGTCGCCCAGCAGGCTGAGCAGGGGGCATCCGACTTCGCTGAGGCGCATGCCCAGACCGACTACCACTTCCTCGTCGGGGGCGGCAACCTGTGGGGCTTCACCTACCTCTACTCGATGTGCATTCTCGAGGAGATGCAGTGGCTTCGCACCACCCGGGTGCACAGCGCGGAGTTCTTCCACGGCTCACTCGAACTGCTGGAGAACGACACGAGCGTCATCGTCTTCCAGGGCGAAGACGAGACGCGCGCACTCACCGACCGCGTCGAGCGCTTCGCGAAGCAGGTATCGAAGGATGTCACTGTCTTCGACACCAAGGACTACCCGCTCGAGGGAATCAGCCCCGAGTTCCGTGGGCTGCTCTCGCCACTCGTGCTCGACACCGTCATGGGCCGGGTGTCGAAGCACCTCGAGCGCGTCCGCAATCACTCGCTCGATCTCCGTCGCTACTACCGCGTCGTCGAATACTGAGCATCAGATCGGATGCCCCGTGCCGGCCGGTCGGCCGTGTTGCGGGGCATCGGTCATCCTCGGCACATCCCACCACCACCTCCTGGAGCAACATGCGTGTACTCGGCTTCGGCGACAACATCGTGGACCGGTTCCTCGATCGCGGGCTCGACTATCCCGGCGGCAATTGCGTGAACGTCGCCGTGTTCGCACTTCGGCGCGGTGCCGATGCCGCCTACCTCGGCGTCTTCGGCGATGACGAGGTGGGGGCGTCGGTTCGGGCCGCGATCGTCGAGGAGGGCGTGGACGTGTCACGATGCGTCGTGCGCGATGGTGAGAGCGGCGTCTCGACCCTTCGGGTCGAGCACGGTGAGCGCATCTTCCTCGGCTGGAACGGCGGCGGTGTCACCGTGCGCTCGCCCCTGCGGCTGGATGCCTCGCTGCTCGAGTATCTCGAAGGCTTCGACCTCGTCCACTCGAGCGTGTACTCCCGCAGCGAGTCCGAGCTGCCGAAGCTCGCGGGTGGCCGGGCCCTCGTGTCGTTCGACCTGTCGAGTGAAGACGAGTTCCGCTCGCCCGACTATCTCGACCGCATCTGCCCGTCGGCGGATCTCGTGCTGCTCTCGTGCTCGCACCTCGGGGCTGCGGAGACCCGGTCCCTGCTCGCAGATGCCGTCTCCCGCGGCGCATCCCTGGCACTTGCAACCCGTGGAACGGATGGTGCCATCGTCACCGACGGCGTGGTGACCGTCGAAGCGACGGCGCATCTCGTCGACGACCCGGCGACGATCGTCGACACGATGGGCTGCGGCGATGCGTTCCTCGCGGGGTTCGTCGTCGCGCTGCTCGCGGCCGGCTGGAGCCGTGAGACCCGGCCCACGAGGGAGCAACTCGCCGCTGCCCTGGCCGCAGGCGCTGATGCCGCATACGAGCAGTGCTTCATCGAGGGCGCGTTCGGCCGTTCCTGGCCGACTGGCGCAGACCGCGTCGCTAGAATATCGTGAGTCGGGGCGCAGGGTGAGAGGTCGACACAGCGGTATGGCGTCTGAACGCGAACGGGTCTCGAGCCCTCCTACCATCTCAGAGGTCGCTGCCTCCGCGGGCGTCGGCCGGGCGACTGCGGCCCGGACGCTCGGTGGCTATGGCTATGTCAGTCCCGAGCTGCGCGAACGAGTGCTCGCCGCAGCAGAGGAGCTCGGCTACCGCGCCAACGCGCTCGCCCGCAGCATGTCGACGGGCGTCAGTCATACGCTCGGCGTCATCGTTGCCGATATCGGCAACCCGTTCTTCGCGGGCGTTGTTCGTGGCATCTCGGATACGTCGCGCGAGCGCGGGTTCGACACCATCGTGCTGAGTACGCACGAATCGCTGGACGAGGAGATCGCCGCGATGAACGTCCTCATCGACAAACGGGTCGATGGCGTGATCGTCGCATCGGCGGCGATCGAGCGAGCCGACGTCGCGCACATCAACGCCGCGATCGAGCACGGGATCCCGGTGGTGCTGGTCGACCGCCAAGTACAACATCTGGACCTCGACGCCGTCGTGATCGACAACCGTGCAGCGACCCGCGAGGGAGTCGATCGACTGATCCAAGCGGGTCACACGCGCATCGGATTCGTGTGGGGTCCGGCCGCTGATGTGCGACCGGGCACGCGGCGCGAGCTGCTGACCGCGGCGTCGAAGAACCTCTGGACCGATGCCGAGCGGCTGCGTGGCTACCTCGACGCGCTCGACGACGCGAGCATTCCGTTCGATCCTGAACTCGTGATGGTGGGGGAGAAGACCGAGCAACGTGCGGTGGAGGAGGTGGCCCGCATGCTCGAGATGCCGGATCGGGCGACGGCCCTGTTCTGCTCCGAGACGGATGCCATGACCGGGGCGTTGCGCGCCGTGCGCAGCGCAGGCCTGAGATATCCGACGGATGTCTCCTTGATCGGCTTCGACGACAACTCCTGGGCTGCCGTGATGGAGCCGCCGCTCACCATGATCGAGCAGCCCATGTTCGAACTGGGTGATCAAGCCGCCCAGACGTTGCTCTCGCTCATCGAGGGCGGATCGACGTCGCGTTCGTTGCACACGCTCGACAGCCGGCTGGTTTCCCGGGCGTCGGTCGCCGCACCTCCGGCGCCTCGAGGGCCGGAGGGTGGAGACCGGTAGCGAGGCTCGAATTCGGGGTGCCCGGGGAATCATCCGAAGAGTCGGGCCGCTTCGAGGTAGCGGGCTTCGGAGACTCGCTTCGGGTCACCCAATGCCTGGTCGAGGTCGACATCGTCCACGTCGGTTCCGTGCAGCGCGACCATCCGCCCCCAGGACTGCGTCGAGGCCAGGTCAGCGGCGCGCATCCCGAATCGGGTGGCGAGCACCCGATCGAATGCGGTCGGCACGCCTCCGCGCTGGATGTGCCCGAGCAGCGTGGCCCTCGTCTCGATTCCCGTGCGTCGTTCGATGAGGGCGGCGACGCGTTCCCCCACCCCGCCGAGGCGCGGGCGCCCGAAGGTGTCGTTTCCCTTCGTGGAGTGGGCGGTCCGGTCTCCTTCCAGAATCGCCCCTTCCGCGACCACCACGAGTGGAGCGCGGCCACGTGAATGCGCGGACTCGACCCATCGGACGAGGTCTTCTGTGCTCGTGCGGCGTTCGGGGATGAGGATCGCGTGCGCACCTGCCGCCATGCCCGAGTGCAGTGCGATCCACCCGGCATGGCGCCCCATCACCTCGGCGACCATGCACCTGCCGTGGGAGTCGCCCGTGGTGCGAAGCCGGTCCATCGCCTCGGTCGCGATCGACACGGCCGTATCGAAGCCGAACGTCAGATCCGTGGCGTTCAGGTCGTTGTCCACGGTTTTCGGTACCCCGACCACTCGGATGCCGGCGTCGTGGAGCCGTCGTGCGACCGCGAGCGTTCCATCGCCTCCGATGCTGATGATCGCATCGATCCCATGGTCCTGCATCACCGCGCGGACAGCGTCCTCGCCCCCGAACTCCCAGGGATTCGTACGGCTGGTGCCGATGATGGTGCCTCCGAGCTTGCTGATGCCCCGCACATCCACGCGAGTGAGTGGAACGACGTCGCCGACGGCGGCTCCTCGCCAGCCGCCACGAAAGCCGACGAAGGAGTGACCATAGGTCTGCTCGCCGTGCAGGACGGCGCCACGGATGACTGCGTTGAGACCGGGGCAGTCGCCCCCGCCCGTGATGATGCCGATTCTCACGTCAGCTCCGTCCATCACCGCTGGTGGGGACCGAGATCACGGCGACCGAACCGGCGGCGGGTGCCGCGGCGGCGACGGTGTTGTGCGGGAGGAACACCGCGTGGCCCGGCTCCAGAGCGATGGCCCGGTCGGCCGCGTGGATCGTGCAGGCACCGCTCAGGGCCACGGCGATGCGCGGTCCGGCGCCGGCGATGTCGTACCGGCCCGAGCGCAGGTCGACGACATCGAGACGGAACTCGTCTGGGCCATCGCCCCGGGCAGCACCGTGGGGGCGGCTCACGAGAGCCGGCGAAGTGATGAGGTTGGCGACCGATTCCTCGAGGTCTACCCGTTTGGCGGTGAGGCCGAGTCGGAAGACGTTGTCGGAGTTCGCCATCACCTCGAGGGCGAGCCCCGACATGTACGCGTGCGGGACCCCTGAGTCGACCATCACCGAGTCGCCGGGCTCGAGGCGTATCCGACGCAGCATCAGGCTCACGGCGACACCGGGGTCACCCGGATACTGGTCGGCCAGTTCGAGGAGCGTCTCGGCTGCGGCATGGGCTCCCGCATGGACGAGTGCACGGGCAAGATCGACCAGGGCGGCGACCTCCGCTGCCGTCGCCTCCCCGAGGAGGGTGATCGCGGTGTGGATGGCGCGCTCGCCTCCGGGGGCGAGTGCGGACGCGGCCTTCCGGGTCAGCGGGTGGTCGAAGGAAGCGAGGATGTCGACGGCTTCCGCGATCGGGCGGAGCCCGACGAGCCCCTCGAATCTCGTGAGCGCCAGGATCTGCTCCGGCTTGTGGTTCGCGTCGACGAACTTCTGCTCTCGAGCCGGATCGGCCAGTTGCTGTGCATACGCTTCACGAGCCCGTCGAGCACTGGGATGCACTTGCAGCGACACCGCGTGACCGGGAGCGAGCAGCTTCACGAGGAAGGGAAGCGCACTGCCGAACCGCTCGGCGACGTCTTCCCCGAGTACGCTCGCCCCCTCAGCCGAGATCAGCTCGTTCAGGGTTCGGCCGTCTCCGAGGGTCGCAGGGCCGGACGGGTGCGCTCCGTACCAGATCTCGGCCAAAGGCTGGCCAGGGGATCCGAATCCGGCCAGGTTCTGGATCGCGGAGTGCGAGCCCCACTCGTAGTGCTTCTCCGCTGGTTTGAGAAGGTGCATTCCGCTCTCCTATCCGAAACGCCGCACATCGGCACGAAGCTGTGGCCATCCGCCCATGTACCGGCAGGTGAAGGATCCTCGTCGGGTGCCACTGCGCAGGCACTGCTCCACATCGTCGCCTCGCAGCGCGGACTCGATGAATCCGGCCATGAAGGAGTCGCCGGCGCCGGTGGTGTCGACGACCGGCACCACCGGCTCCGCTGGCACTCGCCATCGCTCGTCCGACCGGCCGGCCAGTGCGCCGTCCGCACCGAGGGTCGCGACCGCCAGGTCACTGGATCCGGCGAGCGCCGCCGAGACGATGCCTTCGGCTTCGCTCTCGCCTCCCGCCGAGGCGAAATGCACGGCGAGTCGGTGCGAGTCGGGTGAGACGCTGCAGTCCTGACTCACCGGGATATCCGACAGATGGTCCACTGTTTCACCGAAGCTCCGAGCACCGGCGAGCATGCCGACGTGGATCCACCGCGCACCGAGGATTCGTCGCAGTGCGTCGTCGTCGGGGTGGTAGTCGGCTGTCACGCCGAAGTCCTCCGACGCGAAGTGGCGATCACCGCCCGAGTCCCTCCGAATGGTCGTGAGCGCGGTGGCGCCGCTGGTGGTGATCAAGCCGGAGACGTCGACGTTGCGCGTCTGTGCCGCCAGTCGAACGATGTCCGCATTCGCGTCTGTGCCGACGGCCCCGAAATACCCCACTCGCAGTCCGAGCATTGCCAGTTGCACGGCGACGTTGAGCGCGTTCCCCCCGATCAAATCTCCCAGGTCGGGTTCGTCGAGGTATCGATCGATGGTGTTGTCGCCGACGACGGCGACGTCGAGTGCAGGGGATGCCACGTCTTTGCTCCTGAGGTTGGGGTCCGATGCTCGCTCATGAGGAACCTCGGCTGTGCGCGCACGGTCGAGGCCCCGTGACAGGCGTATCAGAAGTCGCCCTTCTTGTAGTAGCGACGCGTGGTCAGCGGGTGATCGCGCACGACTTCGAGGTGCGAACTCAACCGTTCGAACGCCGCCGCGAGCACGATCGGTGAGATGAGCGCCCGCACGCGGTCCGAGATTCCCGACAGTTCGAAGTCCTTGGTGTCGAAGACGCGCAGCTTCTTCGTGACGGTGGGGCTGAAGCGCTCCACTCGTTCGGCGAGCGGACGTTGCTCATCCTCACCCTTCACCAGGATGACGCTCGTGTTCTCCTCCAGCAGCTCCAGTGTGCCGTGGAAGAAGTCGGAGGCGTGGACCGGCCTCGTCCAGATCCACTGCATCTCTTCGAGGATGCACATCGCGTAGTACCAGGCCTCGTACCAGACGCCACCGGCACCGGTGATGATGTGGTGCTGCTCCTCCTTGATCTCGGCGGCGAACGACTCCGCCCGCGGCTCGAAGGTGCGCTTGACCTCGACGAGCAGTTCTGGAAGCGTCTGGATCTCGGCGACGGTTTCGTCGTACCCGTGGTACTCGCCCCGAAGACTCATGATCGCCAGAGCGATGAGCAGCGACTGCAGGTAGAAGTTCTCGCTCGACGTGTCATCCGCGCAGAAGTTCGTGAAGTTGATGTCCGCCAGCTCCGCCAGAGGCGTGTCGGCCTTGGCGGTCAGCGTCATGACTCGCGCACCCTTGCTCCGCACATAGTCGAGCGCCACGATGGCCTCCTTCGTCGTTCCGGAGACCGAGGGAAAGACGACGATCGACTTCGGACCGAGGTTGGCGTGTCCGGAGTTCACGAGTTCGGCGGCCATCTCCACGAACGTCGGGAAGGTCGACTTCGTCTGCAGGATGCGCGCGGCGGGTTGCATGAGGAAGTTCACCCCGCCCGCACCGGCGAAGAAGATGTTCTCCGCCCCGTTGTCGAGCTCTGCCTTGAGCGTCTCGCGGATCTCACCGGCCAGTCCTGCGGCGCCGTTCTGGATGCCCACGTAGCGTTCCTCATCGAAGTTCAGCATGCACTCCACACCTTTCACTGAAATATGTCTGATCTAATCCGTAGATGTCAGACAACCGTATCACCATGTCTGTTCAGATCGTGATGTCGTTGGACACAGTACTGCGGAACGCCCGCGCCGCAGGCATTGTTGCTATCGTCATGGCTATCGACAGGCAACGATGTCTGACAGCGTGAGTTCAAGGAGGCCTCCTGTCTGAGAAAGTGACCCGAACCGGTGCTCCAGGACGAGAGAGCATGGTCGAGCGGGTGCACGAGCAGGTGCAGGAGCTGATCTCTCGACTCGGCCTCAAGCCGGGTGATCGTCTGAACACGGAAGCGGAGCTCGCAGAACTCTTCGGCGTCTCGCGTTCGACCGTGCGGGAGTCGCTGCGTCTGCTCGAGCAGGAGGGCGTCGTTCACGCCGTGCAGGGCCAGGGGCGGTTCATCTCGGCTTCCGGTTCGCTCCGCGTCGAACGGCCGATGACGAAGTACGAGAGCATCACCGAGGTGCTCGACGCGCGCGGGTATCGCGTCAGCAGTGCGGTTCTCGAAGTGGCGACCGGCGAGGCGAATGCCGACGAGGCCGAAGCGCTGAAGATCGAACCGGGCGCCGAAGTGATCCGCCTGCTGAGAATCCGCTACGGCGATGAGGAGCCGCTCGTCGTCAGCGCGAACACCTTGCCGCGTGCGACACTGCCCGGACCGCTGGAGTATCGCGACTGGAGCGGGTCACTCACGGCGGCGCTCGCAGCGCACGGCCACCACGTGAACGCCGCTGTCGCGACCATCTCGGCGGTGGAACTGCCCGAGGACTGGCAGCGCCGATACAGCCTCGGTGGCCTCGGGCCATGGCTCCTGGTGACGGAGGTGGGCATGACCCGCCAAGGGGAACGCGTGCTCTACGCCGCCGACTACCACCGCGGCAGCGAGATCTCCTTCAGCGTGCTTCGTCAGAGATGACCGCATTCATCATCCGGTAGCTCACCGCTGCCGGCTCGTTTCGTTTGACATACCTTCCGAGATGTCTGACACTCTCAATGAGTTGACTGAACATCGGTAGGCGTCGCAGGCGAAGGAGCGTATATGCGCATCTCATGGAATGCCGTTCAAACGACCGAGGAGGATCATCGGTGACGCATTTCGACGCCGTGATCTTCGACTGCGACGGCGTCCTCGTCGACAGCGAGATCCTCTCGGCAGGGGTATCGCAACGGATCCTGGCAGATCTGGGGTGGCACGTCGATCTCGCGACGATGATGGAGATGTTCGTCGGATGCTCGCACGAGTTCTTCGTCGAACAGACCGAGAGGCACATCGGGCGAAGGCTCGAACCGGGGTGGAGCGTGCCCTACAGAGGCTGGCTCGAGACGGCCTTCCGGGCGGAGCTGAAAGCGGTTCCCGGAATCACCCGCGCGTTGGATCGGATCACGCTGCCCACTGCGGTCGCATCGAACAGTCGGCACGAACGAATC
This sequence comes from Agromyces sp. NPDC055520, assembly GCF_053619715.1. NCBI lineage: Bacteria > Bacillati > Actinomycetota > Actinomycetes > Micrococcales > Microbacteriaceae > Agromyces > Agromyces sp. NPDC055520. The sequence goes on from NZ_JBSHJY010000008.1 coordinate 14,510, forward strand.
CGCATGAGCCTGAACATCGTCGGTCTGCTGCAGAGGTTCGATGGGCGGATCAGCAGTGCGGAGGACGTCGCCGCCGGAAAACCGGAACCGGACGTCTACCTCCATGCCGCCGATATCCTCGGTGTGCCGCCGGAGCGCTGCATTGCGATCGATGACAGCCGGTTCGGTGTCGAAGCTGCTCAGCGGGCGGGGATGTACGTGCTCGCCTATGCCGGTCATGGCTACGCGGATCAACTGCCGGGCGGCGACCGCGTCTTCCCGCTTCACGACCTCGACGCCCTACCCGATGTGGTGGATCGACTGACATCCACCGGCGATCCGGGGTGACCCGCCGAGGCGCGTTGTTCGCCGGCGAGAACTTCCGTACGCGAACCGAAGCGCACGCGGAAGTGCTGACGCGGCGTCGAAATGCATGCGTCGCGCGCCGAACCGCCTTACCATCGGAGGAGCGCACCGGCACCCCCACCCGACGTCGCCCCGAGTCGAACCCCCGCCCTGTCGGTGCGCCAGCCCAGGAGCCCCGAGTGACGACCCACCCCGACGACCAGCCCGTGTTCGGGTTCGGTACGCCTGCCGGTGATCTCGCCCCGCGCCCCGGTCGACGCAGCGCCGACACCGGCGGCACCTTGCGCCCGCGCCGTCTGCCGACGCCCGAGTGGGGCAGACACCCCGTGCAGCGCGACGTGCAGCGCTACTACCTCTGCAGCGAAGAGCCGAGCGGCGAGTTCGTCGAGGTCATCATTCCGGTGACCGATGCCGGCCGCATCCGCTACTTCACGACGAGCGACGGCGACAAGCTGACCGAGGTCGACGAAGACTACTTCGTGCGTCGCCGCGAGGGCAACGCCCGATCGCTGCTCGAACTCGACGCCCGCGAGATGGCCGAGCTGCAGGCCGAACTCGACTTCGTGCGCCCCGTGCTCGGGCGCGATCCGCTCGCCGAGGCGGCGGCCGAGGCGGCGGTCGCAGCACCCGCCACGCCGAAGGTCGCGGTACCCGCCGCGCCGGAGACGATGATTCAGGATGTCGCGGAGCCGACGGATGCCGAGCGGGTGACGGATGCCGCGGCGGCGGCGGATGCCATGCCGGCGACGGACGCCGCGGCGGTCGCGGAAGCAGTGCCGACCGACGCCGACGCGCTCGCCGACGGCGAGCCGACGGAGGTCATCGAGCTCCCGTACCCGGTGCCGGTGCAGGACCCCGATTTGTTCGACACCGGGTTTCGACACGGCGCCGGCTCGCCGCCTCAACCCGCGGTGGTGCCCGAGCCTCCCGCGGAAGTGCCCGAGCCAGCGGACGACCAGCTTGACGAAGACAAAGACGAAGACGACGACGACGACGAAGAGACGATCGAGGAGTTCCACCCAGTGATTGGTTCCAATAGGTTCGAGCAGCCTGCGCCCGGGGCATCCACCATGCCTGCAAATGTCACGCAGATGCCCGTCGCCGTGACCGGGCCCGTCGCACCGGTCGTGGATGCACCTCGATCCGGGCAGGCCGTCGACGCCGCGAGGCAGGTGGCACTCGCGAAGGGCATCGCGTTCGCCGCGCACCGCGGCCAGCTCGACCAGATCGGCGCCGAGTACATCGATCACCCCGGCCGCGTGGCCGAGCGGTTCGACGCGCTCGCCGAGCCGGTCGTCGTCGCAGCCGCGTGGCTGCACGACGTACTCGAAGACACGTCGGTCACCGCGCAGAACCTGCTCGAGGCCGGCGTGCAGCCCGAGGTCGTCGAGATCGTGCAGTTGCTGACCCGCACTCCGGATGTCGCGGACGACGCGTACTACGCGCGCATCAATCGTCACCCCGTGGCCCGCCGTGTGAAGCTCGCCGACCTCGACGACAACACCGCCCCGTGGCGCGTGCGTCGTCTCGAGTACGACGTGCAGGTGCGCCTCACCGAGAAGTACCGGTACGCGCGCGAGGTGCTCGGTGCGGTCTGACCCGCACCTCAGCTGCGCGCTTCGGAACCTTCGAAACGGCGCGGGCCACGCGGCATCCGCTCAGCTCGACGGCGTGTCGCTCGTCGACCGCCAGCCGACCTCGGCGCCGATGCCGAAGTAGTGGCGGAAGCTGTAGATCGTCGGCTGCCAGGCGCGGGGGTCGACGTGGTCGGTGCCCGGCACGACGATCTCGCGGGCGGCGTGCACGCGCACGACTTCGGCTTCGACCATGAGGTAGTCGCCGAGTCCGGGGGTCGCGCGGCGCATCGCCGCCTCGAATTGCAGCTTGCACTCGCGCACGCGCGGAGGGGCGACGAGCTCGGAGGGCTCGAAGCTCAGCCCCGAGACCTCGAGTTTGTCTGAGGCGTGCCGGTAGCTCGCGGCTTTGGCAGAGGGCACCGGATGCCGGCCGGTCACCGAGGCGAGGCGTTCGACGGCGGGCCAGAGTTCGGGATCGGGGAAGCTCACCGTGAGCTCGGGCCGCTCGAGCAGGTTCTGCGCACTCTGGCCGTCGGTCTCGAGGCCGAGCACGAGCATCTGCCCGAGTGCCCAGTACGACGACGCCGGCGCGAGGTTGAAGCTGCCGTCGGGGTTGACGGTGGCGACGAGGAAGACCGGCGTGCCGACGTAGAGCATCTTCGGGCGGATCGTGAGGTGGGCGTCGGTCGGGTCGGCTGCTTCGGTCATGCGTTCATCATCGCGCCGGTCGGGCGGGCGCACCGCCCGTGTTACGCGCACGCAGTCGCGGCCGCATCGAGCTGCGCGACCGCTTCGGCAGGAGTCAGGTCGTATTGCTCGGCGACCAACTCGGCCAGTGCCTGCGCCTCTTCGTGGCACGCCGCGCACCCGCGCAAGTGGGTGCCGAACTCTTCGGTCAACGGAACATCCGAACCGAGCAGGCGCTCGAGAGCGGAGTCGACCTGATCGAAGCACTCGTCGCACGAGAGCCACGGCTCGGTGTTCACGGTCAGCCGGGCGACCGCCTCGCGGCTGGGCACGCCGTCAGTCATGAGTTCCCTCCTTCGGCCCTCGTGCCGAGATGAATCCCCGCTCCGACAGGAACGCCCGCAGACGTTGCCGGGCGTCGTGCAGCGTCTTGTAGAGCGCGCCGCGGCTCGTGCCGAGGCGTTCGGCCAGCACGTCGATCGGCACCTCATCGACCAGCACCGCGATCGCCACGCGCCGTTGATGCGGCGTCAGCGCCCTGCCGAGGCCGTCGCGCACAGCCTCGGCGAGTTCGCGTGCCTCGGCGTACGCCTCGGGTGAAGACATGGTCGCGTCGGGCGGCTCGGGCACGTCGTGCAGGGCGACCTCGCGGTCGCGCCACGCGGCACGACGCACCTCGACGCCCGCGTGCAGGATGGCGAACTTGTACGCCCACGTCGAGAACCTGCTGCGGCCCTCGAAGGAGTCGAGGCGCGACATCACCGACACCGTCGCCGCATCGGCAGCCGAGTGAGCGATCTCGTCGCGTCGTGCCGCGCCGAGACGAACCGCCTCGGGCATGCGGCCGACCTGGTGTCGAGCGGCCCGCACCATCAGCGCATGAAGCTCGCCGATCGCGTCCGCGTGCTCACGGCCGGTTGCCGAGAGGCGAGCGACCCACTCCGAGTCCGGCACCACGGCGCCGTCGGGCGCGGTGTACGGATGCCGGTGCTCAACCATGAGGCCGTCCATTTCGCTACGCGTCACTCGCCGTCAGAACTGGTCATACGAGGTTAGTGTCCGCGGACTCGTGCGGTCTTACCGAAAACGGTGAAGTCGGCTCCATCGGGTATGACCGCTCGGCCCACCCGCCACCAACAGTCGAGAACAGTCTCAAGGGCTCGGGAACCGACCGGCACGGACTGCGACCGGAAGGAACATCATGTACGTCCACCACACGACGAAGTTCCGCGCTTCCAGCGCATCACTGCTCGCCGCGCTGCTGTTGACCGGTGGCCTCCTGACCGCGTGCAGCTCGAGTGCGATCGCCGAATCTGCATCGGCCGAGATGCAGATGCAGATGCAGACGCAAGCGCACTCGCACTCGGACGCCGTGCCGGTGTCGGTGTCTGCGGCGGCCAAGAAGCCCAAGCCGGCTTCGGCCGAGACGCAGCTGTACGCTGCGATGCGCACGCTGTGGGACCAGCACATGGCCTGGACCTGGTCGACCGTCGTCGCGTTCGCCGACGACTCGCCCGGGTTCGACGCGACCGTCTCCCGGCTGCTCCGCAACCAGGCCGACATCGGCGACGCGATCGCGCCCTTCTACGGCGACGAGGCCGCAGCCCAGCTCACGGAGCTGCTGCAGACCCACATCACCTTGGCGGTTCCCGTGCTCACCGCGGCCAAGGCCGGAGACACGGCGGCGCTGCAGACGGCGCTCGACAACTGGTACGCGAACGCACAGGACGTCGCCGACTTCCTCGCTGCTGCCAACCCCAACTGGTCGCAAGCGGACCTGCGCGAGATGATGGCCACTCACATCACGCAGACCACCGCCTACGCGGCCGCCGTCATCGGCGGCGACCACGAGAGTGCCATCACCACGTTCGACGAGGCTCAAGCCCACATGGCACACATGGCCGACGAGCTCAGCGCGGGCCTGATCGCCCAGTTCCCGAAGAGGTTCTGACGACCTCGGCCGTCGGCGCGCAGGTTCCCCCTCATCGGATGAGGGGGAACCTGTTCGGTGCTGCAGATCGGCGCAATCGGGCAGGTCGGCAATGCCGTTGCACCGGGTTACCATTGGCCCCAGGGGGACCACCGATGTCAACACCCGACACTCGAGAGTCGGATCCGACGCTGATCGGCTCGGTGCAGCGCGCCCTGCGGCTGGTCGACATCGTCGCGAACGAGCCGCGGCCGATGCCCGTCAAGGCGCTCGTCGCGGCGAGCGGCCTCACGCCCGGCACGACCTACAACCTCGTGCGCACGCTCGTGCACGAGGGGTATCTCGCCCGCGAGCCCGACGGGCTGCTGCTCGGCAACCGGTTTCCGGCGTTCCTGACGGGGGACGGCGCGCACGGCGTGTTCCTCTCCCGCGTGCGCACGGCGCTTCGGGGTGTGACCGATGAGCTCGGGGCCACCGCGTACCTCTCCCGCTTCGAAGACGGCGAGGTGCACCTCGTCGACATCGTCGATGCCGTGCACACCCCGCGCGTCGAACTCTGGGTGGGGTTGCACAGCAGCGCGCACGCGACGGCGCTCGGCAAGCAGATCCTCGCCGTGCTGCCCGAAGAGGAGCGGCTCGACTACGTGTCGCGGCATCCGCTCGCCGAACTCACGCAGCACACCATCAGCGACCGGCGCGTGCTGCTCGACCAACTGTCGCGCTCGCGTTCGCGCGAAAGCGTCGTCGACCGCGAGGAGTACGCGATCGGCTTTACGTGCATCGCCGTGCCGGTGCGGGCCGCCGGCGTCACCGCCTCGCTTGCGGTGTCGTTGCCGAGCGAGATCGACGCGTCGGCAGAGCCCGCACTCGTGCATCGGCTGCAGGATGCCGCGGCGCGCCTCTCTCTTCAACTCGGCTCCGACCGGCTCGGGCCGTAGGCGGAGTTCGTCGGGCGGAGTTCACCATCTGAAATCTGCGCGTTGCCGGCCGTGTCGCCCTCGCCGTAGCGTGACGAACACGCGACATAGGGCGCGTGGCTGCGTCGCAGCAGGAAATGCGCCGACGCGGTCGACCAAATGGGGGAGCGATTCGGGTTCGCTCCGCCAGGGTGCGTTGGGGAGCGCGCGGGGAGGCAGTTCGGGTCTGCCTCCCCGCGCCACGCACCCGTCGCGGGCTGACCTGCGACCGAGCCCGCTCGACCGCCTGTGCGTGGTTCAGCAGCCGGGTCCGGTGGGGTTCTGGATGCAGTCGCTGTCGACGAGGACGGTGTCGATCTGTCCGACGAGGACTGGTTGTGGGTCGCCGGTGATGGTGAGGGTGCCGGCGATGGGGCGCCAGGCGGAGCCGGCGAAGCGGTATTCGGCGCGGAGCACGATGTCGAGGGTGACGGTGTAGTGGCCGGATTCGTCGTACTGGTGGCTGGTGGCGGTGGCGGTGAATTCGCGGAGTCCGAGGCTCTCCCAGGTGGTGCCGGGGGTGGCGCTTTCGATGATGCCGCCGTCGCTGTGGGTCCAGCGGTAGCCGACGGGGGTGAAGCGGACGTCGGCGGGTTGGCCGAGCAGGGTGCCGGTGATGATCTGGGTGGATGCGTCGGCGATGAAGTTGGCGGGGAGGTCGCGTACGGCCCAGCCTCGGGGTTCCATGTCGCCGGCGGGTTTGGCCGGGACGAATGAGGCGATGTCGCGCAGGGTGATGATGGTGCCGGGGATCGGCGCGGCCGGGTCGGGCTCGGTCACGAAGCATCGGTTCGGATTCGTTGGACTGCACGCGTCGCGATCGTCGCCGAGAGCGACCTCGATCAGATTCAGCGCTCGATCGGCCTCCTCTTGGGCTGTGTCTTCCTCGGGCCCTTCCTCGTCCTCCGCAGAGGGTTCAGTCGCTGGCGCAGTCCCGTCGCGGCTGCCGTCCAATCGAGTCGCTCCATCGACGTTCTGACCTGAAACGATGTCGATCTCGTTCGCGGCGGCGCCGAGTGCATTGGTTGACCAGAGAAGCGCGACGACAGCAGTCGCGGCCGCACTCAGCAGAAGTCGTCGCCGGACCATTGCTCGGATCCTGACGGTAGGAGTTCCTTGGGATCTTGGGTTGAGGAGACGAAGGTTGCGACAAGTGGTCGTCGTTCGGTGCGTTCAGACGGCGTGACATCGGCCCCTGCGCCACTCAGCACTCGGACGGCTGAGACATCAATGCAGACGTACGTTGTGACTTCCGCAGCTCCGTCGATTTCGGTTCGCTGGACCAACTTCATCTGGTCGAATGTTGTGGCACCTGTCGTGTGGTTTCCGCTCTCGCTCAACCGCTGCAATGACTCGAGGAGCTCAGCTGCGTAGTCATCGGCAACCACCGGTCTGATGCGCTCGGGGTCGGCCCCGCCGTCTTGTGTGAGTTGGTCGACCGTGGCTGTGTAGGTCGCATACGACTTCGACGCCGCCGCGAGGGCCTCTTCATCGCTCCCGAAGATCGGCCCCGCGGCATCCGCTGATGGGCTCGGCAAAGGCGACGGCGCTGGGTCGGCGCCCGTGCACCCGCTCAGCAGCAGGGCGATCGCTCCGGCTGCCGCGAGCGCGGCGCCGGCCTGGCGCTGGAGGCGCCGCGTTGCGAACCGGGAATGAGGCATGGCGAATACCCTAAGCGAGCGAGCGGCGGGCCGGGGCAGTTATCCACAGCCTGGCGGCTTCCTCCCACGCCGCACACCGCTGGCTCTTCGAGGCGAGCGAGTTTCATAGACGGCACCAGATTCCGGGCACGGATGCCTCGTGGCGGGCGCCGTACTCGACTACCGTGGCGCCCATGCAGAGCGACGCGGCACCGATCCCGACGGCAACACCATCCGAGGTGGCTCAGCGTCTGATCGAGCAGAACACCTACCTCACCCTCGCCACCAGCGACGGCGCCGGGCGCCCGTGGGCGAGCCCCGTCTGGTTCGCGTCGCGCGGCCTTTCCGAGTTCTACTGGGTGTCGCGAACCGGCCGACGGCACTCGCGCAACATCGAGGGGCGCCCCGAGGTGGCGCTCGTCGTCTTCGACTCGACGGTGCCCGTCGGTCATGCCGAGGCCGTGTACGTCGATGCGGTCGCCGGCCAGGTCGACGACGTCGATCTCGCGGCCGCGCTCGCCGTCTACAGTGGGCGATCGATCGAGCAGGGGCTTCCAGCTTGGGATGCATCGGCGGTGACCGGTGATGCGCCGCACCGTCTGTACGTGGCGCGATCGGTCGACGTGTTCGTGCTCGACGAGACGGAGGGGCGGGTCGGCGTTCCGGTGAGGTGAACGCGCGAACGGCGTCTCCTGCGGATGGGCGCCCGTGGCGGTTCGCTTCGTCCCGAATGCGTATGCCAGTTCACCCTCAGCACTGCGGCGGTGCCCGACGTGCCGTTGCGGGGCGAACACCGAGGGCCTGGTGCCGGTCGGCGCGTGACCGTTCGCCACAGCAGCCTCCCAGCCGCGCCCTTAGGATCGAACCCATGGCCGGATTCTGGGGCAAACGCAAGCGCGACGAACAAGAACTCGACGCTCAAGACGCCGTGCTCGCGCAGCGGGCGGGCACCGCGCTCGTCGCCGCCGACGAACGCGTGCGCATCACGGCCGACGAGCTCGCCTTCGCCGACGCCGAGCTCGGCCACGAGGCGACGGCGGAACTGCGCACGGCGCTCGCCTCGGTGCGCGAGCACCTGGGCGAGGCGTTCCGGTTGAACCAGCTGAATCACGACGAGATTCCCGACACCGCTGACGAGTTGCGGCAGCGCAACGCCCGCATCGTGCAGCTCTGCGATTGGGCCGAAGACGTGCTCGACGAGCGCACGGCGGCGCTCGCCGAAAAGATCGCGCGCGCACGTCGCGCCCCTGAGATCATCGCCGGCGTGCGAGCCGATGCCGCGGCGCTCCGCTCCCGCATTCCGCAGGCCCGCGACACCGTCGAACGGCTCGCCGCCCGCTACGCGCCCGAGGCGCTCGCGCAGGTCGAGGCGAACCCCGCCCAGGCCGACCAGCTACTCGGATTCGCCGAGCACAGTGCCGGTGTGGCCGAGCGCCGGCGCGACGCCGGCCAGCGCGAGCAGGCCAACCTCGCGCTCGAGGCGTCGACCGAATCGGTGCGCCGCGCGGCGACCCTGCTCGACGCGGTCGAGACGTTCGAGGTCGAGGCACTGCGTGCGGAGTCGACGTTGGGCGCGATCGTCGAAGACTCCCGCGGTGACCTCGCCGTGGCGCTCAAAGAGCCGCACAGCGCCGGGGTCGCGGCCGCGATCGCCACCCTGCAGGGGGCGCTCGCCTCGCTGCCGCCGGCGGGCGTCAACACCGATCCATTCGCACAGCTCAGTCGCCTGCGTGAGGCGAATGCGGGGTTGGATGCCGCGATCGACGCGGCTCGAGAGCGGGCTTCCCGCCCGATCCCTTCGCTCGACCACGTGCACCACGCCATCGACGACGCCGACCGGCAGCTCGCCGTCGCCCGTGACGTGATCGCCGGCCACCGCGGCTGGATCGGCGCCGACGCCCGCACGCACCTCGCCGAGTCCGAGCGGGTTCGGGTCGACCTCGACCGCTTCCTCGGCACGCCCGCCGCGACCGTCAGCGTCATCGACGAAGACCGCCGCGAGCAGGCGATGACGATGGCGAGGCGTGTCGCGCACCTCGCGGCCGAGGCGCTGCAGCTCGCGCAGCGCGACATCGACTCGTCACGCCCGCAGGACCCGGGGCAGTGGGGCGGCGGCCCCGGGCAGGGCTACGGCGGCTACGGGGGTGGTCGCCGCGGCGGCGGCTCCGACATGATGGGCGGCATTCTCGGCGGACTCGTGATCGGCAGCATCCTCGACGGAATCTTCGACTGAGACGCGACGCGGCCTCCCTCACCCGCCCGCAGGCGGGCGTCGCTACTCGACCACCGCAGCTCACCGACGGCTTCGTCGAAGTACCGTGACCGTGGCGAGCGCCGCGAGGCCCGCGAGGGCGGCGGCGACCACCAGGGTCTCGCCGTCGGGGCGCACGACGCTCTGCCCGCGAAGCGCCTGCCAGGTGACGAGCAGCACGACCGCGGTGTAGCTCGCCGCCGCGACATCGAGCAGGCGGGCGCGGGTCGTCGCGTCCAGGTGCGTGAACCGCAGCAGCGCCCAGGCGAACAGCGGCAGCAACTGCAGGGCGTGCAGCCCGATGAAGTGCCCCACGCGCAGATCGCCGTGCTCGAGGCTCCAGCCCGTGATCGGCAGCCCGGCGCCGCCGTCGACCGCCCCGACGGTGTGTCCGCCGGAGTCGTTCCATTCCTTGTTGAAGATCATGGTGACCGCCGCGAGCATGCCGAGCACGCAGATGCCGATTCCCCAGCGGAGCCCCGCACCCAGCCCGGGGTCGAGGCCTCGCTGCGTCAGGGCGAGCACGCCGGCGGCGATCGTCGCCATGAGCACGAGCGACACGATGCCGCCCATGGCGTACCACACCGCGGCATCCAACTCGGTGGATTCGTTGTAGTGGCTGGTGGTGCCGCGGAAGACCTGCATCTCGACGAGCGCGATCTCGGCGACGAGGGCGACCGTGATGACGGTGCTGAGCACCGCGAGCATCCGAGCGTGGCCCCGTACGTGCGACAGGATCCAGCGCAGCGTCAGCAGGTAGACCGCGATCGAGAACGAGAACTTGGCGGGTTTCATCCAAGCGGGAGCCCCGGTGAGCACGGTCGGATCGACGATTAGGCCGACGATGGCGATCGCGAACGCGACGGCGCTCACGCCGGCGCCGACCGCGAGCACGGCGCGTGCTGCCGACTGGCGGGGCGAGGAGAGGCGAAGAGTACTTTGGGTCGAGGTGATCATGCCTCGATGCTGCGCGCCGGTCGTGCAGCCGTCATCGCGCCGGGGAACGCCTCGTTCTCGTACCACGGGACGAGGCGCACGCCCGTCCGATGCGGTTTCGTCGGGGTGAAGGCCGAAGGGAGCGACCGATGAATCGAACTTCAGTCGCGGCGGGTTCGCGGGTCACCGACCTCGTCTACTCAGGCATCGCCCTCGTCGCCGCGGTACTGGCCGTGGTCGGTGCGCAGTTCGATCCCGTGGTCGTGGTGGCCATGCTGATCGCCCTGGTGCCGTGGGCTCTGCTCGTCTTCGGCGTCGAGCTTCCCCAGCCGGCCTTCGCGGCCCTCGCGATCATCCCCGTGGTCCCGGTCATCGCCCTCTCCGAGATCGGCGCGGCGCTTTTCGTCAGCTTCGCGGCGGCGAGCCGGCTCGCCAGCAGGTCCGACGACCGCTGGTTGGTCGGCACGGTCGTCGTCGTCGTCATGGTGCTGCCGTTCGTGCCGTTCCTGTTCGGGGTCGAGTGGGATGTCGGCGCGATCTACTTCGCGTTCGGCGGCGCGTTCAGCGTGCTCGTGGGCGTGCTCCTGCGCCGCGCCACGCGGTTGGCCGACGAACTGCGCGCTGCCGAGAGCGAGTTGGTGGATGCCGCGGCGCGCGAGGAGCGGCATCGCATCGCCCGTGACGTGCACGACCTCGTCGCGCATTCGCTGACGGTCGTGGTGCTGCACGTCGGCGGGGCACGTCGTGTGCTGCGCTCGGATCCGGATGCCGCGGCAGCGGCCCTCACCGACGCCGAACGGGTGTCGCGCGAGAGTCTCGACGCCATTCGCGGGGTCGTCGGCATGCTCCGGGACGACGAGGAGCCGGGGGAGGGGTCGTTGGACCTCGAGCGACTCGTCACGACGTATCGCTCGGCCGGGCTTCGGGTGGAGCTGAGTCTCACCGGCACCGCCGAACTCCTTTCACTGCCCATCCGGCTCACGCTCTACCGGGTCGTGCGAGAGGCGCTGGCCAACGCAGCCCGGCACAGCGCACCCGGCACGGCGGCGACGGTGGAGGTCGGGATCGACGATCACGCCGTGGTCGCCCGCGTCTCCAATGAGTTCGTGCCGACCGGCGCGACGGAGCCAGGTCCCCGTTCCGAGGGTTTCGGGCTCATCGGACTGCGGGAGCAGACCGCCTCGCTCGGCGGCGAGCTCAGCAGCAGGGCCGAGGGCCACTCGTGGGTCGTCGAGTGCCGACTTCCCGTCGGGGGTGACGCATGATCGCGCCACTGCGGCTCGTGCTCGTCGACGACCAGGCCATGGTGCGAGCCGGCCTCGCCCTCATCCTCGGTGCCGAACCCGACATCTCGGTGGTCGCCGAATGCGTCGACGGCACGGGCGTGCTGCCGGCGGTTCGCGCGCACCGGCCCGACCTCGTGCTGATGGACGTCCGGATGCCGCGGATGGACGGCCCCGAGGCGACGCGGCGGCTGCGGGCCGTCTCGGCGTCCCCTCCCGTGCTCGCCCTGACGACGTTCGACGACGACGCGGTGCTCTGGGGAGCGCTCACGGCCGGGGCCGCGGGCTTCGTGCTCAAAGACAGCCCGGCCGAAGACCTGATCACGGCAGTGCGCGTCGTTGCCGCCGGGGGAGCCTGGCTGGACCCGCGGGTGCTTCCCCGGGTGCTCGCGCGAGCGAAGGATCGTGCGCCGGCGTCTCCGACGGCGAGCCGGGCCATCGAGCAGCTGACCCCACGCGAACTCGAGGTGCTGCGCTGCATCTGCCGCGGGGCGAACAACCGCGAGATCGCCGCGCAGTTGCACGTGGGGGAGCGCACGGTGAAGTCGCACGTGTCGGCGATCTTCATGAAGCTCGGCGCGCGCGACCGTGCCGCGGCGATCATCACCGCCCACGATGCGGGGTTGCGCACCTGAATTTCGAACGTCGACGGTTTCGAACGTCGACCGTAGGATTGAGCATGGCCGGTTTCCGGGTCAGGCGTTTCGGGATCGGGCGCACACGCGGTGCGTCTGAACTCGAGGTTCGCGATGCCGACCTGGCGAAGCAGGCAGGAACGGCCCTGGTCGCCGCCGACGAGCGCTTCCGTGTCACGGTCGACGAGCTGGGATTCGCCGAGGCGGAGTTGGGGCGGGACGCCACGACGCAACTGCGCGAGACGCTCGCCTCGGTGCGCAGGCACCTGAACGATGCGTTCCGGCTGCACCGGCTCAATCACGATCCGAGCGCCGGCAGCAGAGGCAGCGCCGACGAGGTACGGGCTCGAAACCTGCACATCGTGCAGCTGTGCGAGTGGGCCGAAGACACGCTCGCGCGTCAGGCCGCCGACCTAGCCGACCGGGCCAGACGCGCGCGGCGTGCACCGGAGATCGTCGCGGCTGTGCGCGCCGACCTCGAGCGTCTGCGCGCCCGCATCCCGCACGCCCGCGAGACCGTCGATCGGCTCGCCGCCAGGTATGCGAACGAGGCGATCGCTCGAATCGAGGCGAACCCCGTGGAGGTCGAGCAGCTGATCGGGTTCGCCGAGCACAGCGCAGGGGTGGCCGAGGTGCGATGGGCGGCCGGTCAGCGCGAGCAGGCGAGCGTCGCGCTAGAGGCATCCGCGGCATCCGTGCAGCACGCAGCGGGTCTGCTCGATGCGGTCGAGGCTTTCGAGGTCGAGGCGTTGCGAGCGGAGTCGATGCTGGTGGCGCTCGTCGAGGAGTGCCGGCGGGACCTCGCGGCCGCACTCGAAGAGCCACGCTCCCGCCGCGTCGCCGATGTGGCTGGCGAGCTGCAGGCAGCCCTCGCCGCCATCCCGCAGGTGGGGGTCGACACCGATCCGTTCGCACACCTGAGCCGACTGCGCGAGGCGCGCGCGACGTTGGTTTCCGCCGTTGCAACGGCCCGCGAGCGCGCGACGGATCTGATTCCGCTGGTGGACCATGTGCACCATGCGATCAAGGACGCGGACCGGCAGCTCGACATCGCCCGTGATGCCATCGCCGCTCACCCGGGCTGGATCGGCGCCGAGGCACTCACGAGGCTCGCCGAATCCGAGCACGCCCGGGTCGATCTCGGCCACGTCCTCGGCGGTTCGGACGCGGTCATCACCACGACAGGCCAGGAGCACCGAGAACGGGTGATCGCATTGGCCCGGCGGGCCGCGTCGCTCGCGAGCGAATCCCTGCGCCGAGCCCAGCATGACATCGAAGCGTCACGGCGGCCCGGGCGGGCTCTCGGGTCGCGTGGCCGGGTCGCGGCGCTCGCCGACGAGCGCCGACTCGTCGGCTGAAGGTTCGACTGCCGCATCGATCGCATCAGGTCGGCGCCGACCGTTGGCGGAATATCGTGCCACGTCGTCCGACGACCAACGTTTGCGCTGCCGGGCGCCGCGCAAGAATGGGCGGGTGACTCGCCGTGGCCTGATTCTGTTCGCCGCGCTGGGTGTTGCGTGGGGCATCCCGTATCTGTTCATCAAGGTGGCGGTGTCTGAACTCGACCCGGCGATGGTGGTGCTCGCCCGCTCGGGGCTCGCGGCGATTCTGCTGCTGCCGCTCGCGCTGTTCCGCCACGAGGTCTGGCCGGTGCTGCGCCGCTGGAAGCCGATGCTCGCGTACACCGTCGTCGAGATCGTGCTGCCCTGGTACTTCCTGAGTTCGGCCGAGCAGCACTTGCCGAGCTCGACCGCCGGCCTGCTGCTGGCCGCCGTGCCGCTCGCGGGCGTGGCGATCGCCTTTCTCATGGGGCGCCCCGCACGGCTCTCGGGCATCAACTGGCTCGGCATCGCCCTCGGCATGCTCGGCGTCGCGGCGCTCGTCGGTCTCGACATCGCAGGGTCAGACCTGTTCGCCGTCGCCCAGATGGCGGTCGTCGTCGTGGGCTACGCCCTCGGGCCGGCGATTCTCTCGCGCTGGATGCCCGACCTGCCCGGCGTCGGCGTCGTGGCCGTCTCGCTCGCGGGCGCCGCGATCATGTACGTGCCGTTCGTGCTCGCGACCGGCGGCGTGCCGTCGGTCTGGCCGTCGCCCGCGGTCATCGTGTCGGTGATCGTGCTCGCCGTGATCTGCAGCGCGCTCGCCTTCCTGCTCATGGTCGGCCTGATCGCCGAGATCGGCCCCGTCAAGGCGACCACGATCACCTACGTCAACCCGGCCGTCGCGATCATCGCCGGCGTGCTCGTGCTCGGCGAGCGAGTGACCGTTTGGACCATCGTCGGCTTCGGGCTCGTGCTGCTCGGCTCGTATCTCGTGACGAGACACCGGCAGGGGTCGGAGGTGGCGCCTGCGTCGGCGTCCACAGAATCGGCGGCGGCCTCAGCGGGTTGAGACGGCTCGCAGGCAGCTTGCTCGGCGCGTCGACTGCGACCGTCAGAGGTGCGGCACGAGGCTCTGCACCTGCTGCTCGGGCGTGACGATGTGCGGCGAGAACGGATGCCCCGCGACCTCCGCCAGTGCGGCCGCGTACTCCTCGATCACGAAGACGCGATCGGGCGGGTTCCCGGTGGAGTCGAGCCCGGTGGCGAGAACGACGATGGTGGTGTCCGTGTCGGGGTTGTACCGAACCATCGAGTTGTAGCCGGGCATGTTCCCGTTGTGCCCGATCCAGCCGCTCTTGCACATGAGCGCCTCGCCGTAGAACTCGTCGGGGCCGAGCATAGAGGTGCCGAACGAACTCAGCCGCTGCACTTGGGCGGTTGCCGCGAGCACCCCTTGCCCGGTGGCGAGCGCTCGTCCCCAGACGAGCAGATCGTCGACGCGGCTGATCATGGCGCCCGCCGCTCCTGCCGAGGAGGGATTCCACTCGCTGGCATCCACCCACGTGTCGGTCGGGTCGGCGCCGCCGTACACCGTCAACGGCAAGGTGTAGCCGCCCAGGTGGGGGCTCGGCACCGCGGCATCCGTCGGGTAGATCGTCGATGTGAGACGCAAGGGGTCGAGGATTCGGGTCTGCACCGCCTCATCGAGGCTCTGACCCGTGACCTCTTCGATCACGAGGCCCAGCAGCACGAAGTTCGTGTTCGAGTACTCCATGTCACTGCCGGGCGCGAACGAGGTGGGCATCGCCCAAGCGTCGTGGAGCAGCTGTTGCGGCGCCCACTGCGCGCCCGTGTCGCTCAAGAAGTCGGCACCCCATTCGGGGTTGTCGGAGTAGTTGGGCAGGCCGCTCGTCATGGTGATGAGCTCGCGCAGGGTGATGCGGGATCCGTTCGGCACCCCCGGCACGTAGTGGTCGATCGGGTCGTCGAGCGAGAGCTCGCCCTCGTCGGCCAGCTGCAGCACGACGGTGCCGACGAACGTCTTCGTGACCGATGCGATGCGCTGGTGCATGTCGGTGGCGGCCGCAGCGCCCGTGACGAGATCGGCCGTGCCGTACGCCTCGGCCCAGGTGCCCTGCGGGCTGCGCACGCCCACGACGACCGCGGGCGCGAAGACCTCGACGTGTTCGAAGACAGCGGATGCCGCGGCGTCGAAGTCGGTGCTCAGTGCCGCCGACATCGGCTCGGTCGACTGCGTGTCCTTCGCGGCCACGACCTCCTCGGCGTCAGACACGCACGCCGCCGCCGAGCCGTCGACCGGCTCGAACGATGCGGCGGTCGGTGCTGCGGATGTCGCGGCCGGCGCACCGCCGGTGCACGCGCCGAGCGTGAGCAGGAGCGCCAGACCGAGACCGACGGCGGCGGCGGAGTTGGAGCTCGGGTTGGCCACGGGTGCCTCGTTCCGTCGGTGCTCCGACGCGAACCGGTCGGCCCTGTCTGCATTGTGGCACGCAGCCGACGGGGCGGCGGGTGATCACCCCACAACTGGGGCGCCGGGCGAGATCACCGCCGAAGTCACTCAGGCGGAACGCCAAGGTCGCGGATGAGATAGGCCCACGGCAGGGAGCGGCACGCCAGGATCCAGCCGTCGTCTTCATCGCGTCGGGAGGGGCCGCGCCCGATGATCCGCTTGTGCTCCCACTGCGTTTCGGTGCGCACCATGCGGTGGCGCAGCATGCCGGCCTCCACCGTGTGCCAGCCCGCTCGCCCGGCGAGTTCGAGTTCGGCCAGCTCGTCGAACGCGGTGACCGGGCCGAGCCAGCGATACCCCGAGCCGTCGTCGGCCGTGGCATCCGCTCGGCTCGTATCACCGAAGCGCTGTTGCGCGGCCTGCCTGCTCATGCCGAGCTCGGCGCCGATCGCCGACCAGCTGACGCCGCCCGAGCGGGCCGACTCGACAGCCTGGCGAAGGATGGCGCGTACCTCGCGTTCGGCCTCGGCGCTCGCGCGGATGAGTGCGAGATGGCCGTCGCGGCCGATCTCGCCATCGACCGCCCCATCGACCTCGACGGAATCGAGGATCGCGAGCGTGACCGCGTCGCCGACGCTGCTCATCGCTCGTCGTCGCGGCTCGGCAGCCACCAGCCGCGGCCCTCGCCCGACCGGTCACGCCCGTTGCGAGCCGACAGCCAGCCGAGTGTGCCGGCCAGCAGCACCGTTCCGGCAATGGTCAGCACGATTCCGATGCCGAACAGGATGCCTCGAGCGAACCCCTCGAGCAGGAGGATGCCCAGCATGGTGGTGGTGATGCCGAACAGGACGGCGCCGAAGCCGGTCGTCCAGCCGGCGATGAGGTGTCGATTCGTTGGCCATCGCATGTGTCAATGATAGGTTGACGCGTCACGACTGTCAAGGAAGGGTTGACATGCAGGGTTTCGGATGACGACCGTGGCACCGCGCCACCGCTGGGTCTTCACTTTGAACCAAACGAGATCCGCCAGCGAGACGATGCGTTCAGCGCCAGCAGCCCCTACGAGATCAGGAACCGCCTGTGCGCGCGTGATCAGCGGATGCGTGACGCTGCTGAGTATCGTGCCGATATTCGGCACGTCTTGCTTGATGTCGTTGAGACAACGTCGAGTGGGGCGAACGCCATCGGACGGGGATTGCATGCCGTGGGCCTATGGCCCGCCACCGTCACTGCTCGGGTACCCCGCCCAGGTCGTCGAGCTCGGCGCGCGTGAAGCCGGTGATCTCGCTGATGAGCGATCCACGGCTCCCGTCGAGGCGCAGCAGCGACGCCGTAATGGCAGCATTGAGTTCGCCGCGATGGCTGTCGACGTAGTCGCGAACGGCGGCGTCGACGATGTCTTTCTTCGTGCGACCAAGAAAGTGCGCAGCATCGGAAATGAGCTGATCCGTTGCGGCATCGACCTTGATCGGGCTGACGGCGGGCATGCCGACGCCCCTCTCTTCGTGTGGGTGACCTGACTGTACCAAAGTACCATGCGGTACTCAACGCAACCAGTATCGATCGAGACGGCCGCGGGCGACCTCCTCAACCTGCGGACACCTCCGCGGCTCGTCGTCCCCGGTCGCTACACTTCGAGCGTGCGCACCGCCGGAGTCGATCTCGCCGCAGACACCAAGAAGACGGCGGTCGCCGTCATTCGTTGGGAGCCGGGTCGGGCCACCGTCGAGCAGGTCGAGCTCGGGGCATCCGACCGCCTCATCGTGGACGTCGCAGCGGAGGTCGACATGATGGGCATCGACTGCGCGTTCGGGTGGCCGGATGACTTCGTGGAGTTCGTGAGCCGCCACGCGCAGGGTGCCCGGGTCGATCTCTCGCGCGACGACGGGATCGACTGGCGCCGGCGCCTTGCGTACCGCGAGACCGACCGCGAGGTGCTGCGTCGCACCGGGCGCAGCCCGCTGAGCGTGGCGACGGATCGGCTGGGGCTGACCGCCATGCACTGCGCGGCCCTCCTCGACGCGCTGGCCGACCGGATCGGCCCGATCCGGCGTGGCGGTTCCGGTCGCGTCGTCGAGGTGTACCCGGCCGCAGCCCTGCGCCTCTGGGAGCTGAGCCGGCCGCGCTACAAGGTCGACGCAGACGTGCGGGCCGGTCTCATTGCGAGTCTCGGGGAGTGCGCGCCGTGGCTCGACCTCGAGTCGGTCAGGGCTCAGATGATCCGATCGGATGACGCGTTCGACGCCGTCTTCGCGGCGCTGATCGCTCGGGCACACGCGCTCGGCGGTACGTACCCCGTGCCGGCGGCGGTTCGTGAGCAGGCTGATCGCGAAGGATGGATCGTGCTGCCGAGTGGTGGGGTTGAGGAGCTTGCGGGTTCCTGACTGTGGTGACCGACGGATGCCCCTGGCGCCGTGATGCCTGAGGTGTGGCGCCGTCTGGGTGGCTCCGTAGGGCGCGGGCGTTGGCCCTACGAAGTGAACTGCTCCTGCCCGAGTACGCGCAGAAGCGCGACTTTGTCGGCAGCTTCGGTGCGTGGAGCGGCGGTCAGGATGAGCAAGACCTGGGACTGATCTTCGGTGAGCAGCGCCTGGCAGTCGAACTCGATCGCACCGACCTCGGGGTGAATCAGAATCTTGTGGTCCTCGAAACGCCGCGCGACCTCGTGCCGCTCCCACAGCTCGGCGAACTCGGGGCTCTCCTTCTGCAGGGCCCGCACCAGTTGGCCGGCCCGAGAAGCGGAGCCTCCGAGGCCGTAGGCGACGCGAAGGTTCGCCACATGAGCGCGGGCCTGCCGCGGCTGGTCGGCGACCGGGTAGACGGCGCGCTCTGAGGCATCCGTGAACCATCGATAGATTGCCGACCGCGCCAGGCCGGTGAAGTGGGAGTGATCGCCGAAGAGGGCGACGGCCAGCTGGTTCTGCACGAGCGTCTCGGCGAGGCCTGAGAGCACCATGGCGGGAGTGTCGTCGAGGCGGTCGAGCGCGCGCTGCAGCGCCGGGGCGACATGCGTGTCGAGCGAGGCGCGCGGTGGCGCGTTGTGGCCGCTGATGCGGTAGAGGTGGTCGCGCTCATCGGTCGTGAGCCGCAGCGCCCGGGCGAGTGCGGCGAGCATCTGCTCCGACGGCTGGGGCCCGCGCCCCTGTTCGAGGCGGGTGTAGTAGTCGGCGGACATGCCGGTGAGCTCGGCCACCTCGCCGCGCCGCAACCCGGCGACCCGCCTGCGGGCCCCGGGGCGAAGGCCGACGTCTTCGGGGCGCAGGTTCTCACGCCGGTGGCGGAGGAAGTCGGCGAGCTGTTCGCGGTCCATTCCTCCATCATGCGCCGCTTCGGCGCCCACAGGGAGGGATCGGGAATCCTACGACAACCGGGTCTCTCGTGCCGCGGCGCGGCTCGGCGCATCGTGGTCGGTGACCCGGTCGAACGGCGGGGTCAGCGAAAGGACACTCATGAACATCTCGGGCAACACCATCTTCATTCCCGGCGGCACCTCGGGCATCGGCCTCGCGCTGGCACTGCGCCTGCAGGATGCCGGCAACACCGTCGTGATCGGCGGCCGACGCACGGACGTGCTCGACCGCCTCGCAGCCGAGCACGGCTTCGGCACCGTCACGATCGACACGACCGACCCCGCCTCGGTGCTCAGCGCCCGCGATGCGGTGGTCGCCGCCCACCCCGAGCTGAACGTGCTCATCGCGATGGCCGGCATCATGCTGGCAGAGGATGTCACGAAGGCCGACTTCCTCGACGACGCGGAGCGCACCGTCGACACCAACGTGCTCGGGCCGGTGCGTCTGATCTCCGCGTTCACCGAACAGCTGCAGAGCCGGCCGGATGCCACGATCATGACGGTCTCGTCGGGCCTCGCCCACACGCCCTTGCGGGTCACGCCGAGCTACAACGCCTCGAAGGCGTTCATCCACCAGTTCAGCGAGAGCATTCGGCTGCAGCTCGCCGGCACCTCGGTGCAGGTCATCGAGCTCGTGCCGCCCGGGCTTCGCACCGAGCTCATGCCCGGCCAGTCGCAGATCGAGGCGTTCCTCCCGCTCGACGACTACATCGACGAGACCATGTCGCTCCTGGCCGGTCAGCCGGACGTCACCGAGATCCTCGTCGAGCGGGTCAAGCCGCTGCGCTTCTCCGAGGTGAACGGCGTGTACGAGCAGGCGGTTGCGATGGCGAACTCGCACTGAGCTCAGTCATGAATCGGTGACATCGGATGCCTCGTGCCCGCCGCATTCGCTACGGTCGACTCGTGACCCTGCAACCTGTCGGCGCCGGCGTGCCCGCTCCCGCCCAGTTCCTCGTTTCCGTCGGCAACATCCACGCGACGCAGCATCACGTCGTCACCCCGTCGGGCACGTGGCCGATCGCCGACGTGAACATCACCACGCAGGATCAGACGCAGGCGACCACGCACACGCCGGCCTGGGCGATCGTCATGGTCGTGATCTTCATCTGGTTCTTCCTGCTCAGCCTGCTGTTCCTGCTCGCGCGCGAGACCCGCATCAGCGGCTACGTCAACGTGACGGTGTGGGGCCCGGGCGGGCAGGTGTACACCGAGAACGTGCCCGTCTGGGATGCCATGCAGCGTGCCGACGTCTTCAACCGCGTCGTCTACCTGCAGCAGCTCAGCGGCGCCGAGCGCGCACGGCTCGGGCGCACGGGCTGACATTTCTCGCGGAACCGTTGGTCGAGACCGAGAACTGTTGGTCGAGCTTGTCGAGACCTGTCGGCGCGCGGGGCAGCGTTGATTGACGTCGTGAGTATTCGACTACTCAACGATCCACATGACTACTTCATGCCTCATATGACTACGTTTTTCATCACGTCTTCGAATCGCGAGTCGTAACGTCGCGGCGTCATGGACGACCACTCGGGTCGCATGGCCGGGCTGGATCGCTGACCGACGAACGACGCCTCGCCGGCTGAGCGGCTCGGCTGCAGGTCGACCGCCGAACTTCTGGGACACGACCGAGGCGCTCGCTACACTTCGAGCGTGCGCACCGCCGGAGTCGATCTCGCCGCAGATACCAAGAAGACAGCGGTCGCCGTCATTCGGTGGGAGCGAGGGCGAGCCACCGTCGAGCAGGTCGTGCTCGGGGCATCCGACGGCCTCATCGTGGAGGTTGCAGTGGAGGTCGATCTGATGGGGATCGACTGTGCGTTCGGGTGGCCGGATGACTTCGTGGAGTTCGTGAGCCGCCACGCCGCGGGTGCCCGGGTCGACCTCTCGCGCGACGAGGGGATGGACTGGCGTCGGCGCCTCGCCTACCGCGAGACCGATCGCGAGGTGCTGCGTCGCACCGGGCGCAGCCCGCTGAGCGTGGCGACGGATCGCCTGGGCCTGACCGCCATGCATTGCGCGGCCCTCCTCGACGCACTGGCCGACCGCATCGGCCAGATCCCGCGTGGCGGTTCCGGTCGCGTCGTCGAGGTCTACCCGGCTGCAGCCCTGCGCCTCTGGGAATTGAACCGGCCGAACTACAAGGTCGACGCAGACGTGCGGGTCGGTCTGATCGCAAACCTCGAGGAGCGCGCGCCGTGGCTCGACCTCGAGACAGTGCGGCCTCAGATGATCCGATCGGATGACGCGTTCGACTCCGTCATCGCGGCGCTGGTCGCTCGGGCACACGCGCTTGGCGGCACGCACCCGGTGCCGCCGGCGGTTCGCGAGCAGGCGGATCGCGAAGGATGGATCGTGCTGCCGAGTGGTGGGGTTGAGGGGCTAGCAGGCTCCTGACGGGTGTCGATCGTCTACACGCGCTGGCGGCATCCGTCGGGGGCGATCTTCGCGGTCGTGGGCGCGCTCCGCCTGCTCTGGTCGTTTTTCGTCGCGTAGTCCTGCGCCGCCACGCCATCTGCGCGGCCGACCCCGCAGACGAGGCAGGCGCCGTCGCCGTCGTGCTCGTGCACGCGGAGGGCGGCCTCGAGAACCTGCGACTGCAGGTCCAGTCCGGCGGTCGCAGTGTCGCTCGCATCGGCGACGCGCTGCAACGCGCCGCCGAGTGCTGCCCGCGCCTCCGGCACAGATGTGGAGACAATATCGATACTTCCGCATGCGACCACAAGACCCCGAAGTGGGGGTCTGAGGAGAGATTCCCGCAGATTGGCCCCAGGGAGGTCGAACCATTGGTGAACGAAGTCCGCCGGAGCCCGCGCCAGTCGGGGACGGCCATGGTGTACGCCAGAATGAAAGTATGACCGGGACGATGAGCGGGAGTGTGATGGCGGAGCCGCGGCATATCAAGTCTCGGGAGCGCGTGCGCGACCTTGGCGAGGTTTATACCCAGGCGCGGGAAGTGAACGCGATGCTCGACCTCATTCCGGATGCCTTCACCGACATCGACACGCGCTTCCTCGAGCCGGCCGCTGGCGACGGGAACTTCCTTGTCGCGATTCTGGAGCGCAAGATCAGTGCGATTGACGAGAAGAAGCACGGAGGAAGCGAGCATTGGTACGAGTTCGCCCTGCTACGTTGCCTCGCCTCGACCTATGGCATCGACATAAACGACGAGAACGTCGATGAGGCGCGCCAACGAATGATGGTGGTGATCGATGCGGCCCATGTGTTCCGGGGGGCGCCGGTGACTGAGGGGTTCGCGCGCGCGGCCGAAGCGATCATTGCGACCAACGTCGTCGTCGGTGACTCGCTGAACGCGGCCGATCAGATCGTGTTCGTCGAATACACGCCGCTTGCAGAAGAACAATTTCAGCGCGTGCCATCGGAGCTCGAGGCACCGATGATGGATCTGTTCTACGAGCCACCGAGGGCACTCCCGACGGTGCACTATTCGGAGCTCGGGAATTGACGGCCGAAGGGGTCGCGGGGGCGAGGGACCTTCCCAACGTGCATGTTCCCGACGTGCTTGAAACACTCGCGCAGCTGCCGAACGACGACGTCTATACACCGCCGAAGGTCGTCGCCGCGATGCTCGACATTCTGCCCACGCACGTCTGGTCGGAGCCGCACTACACATGGCTCGATCCCGCGACGAAGTCGGGCATCTATCTCCGCGAGGTCTTCAAGCGGCTCATGGTCGGCCTCGCTGCGTGGGAGCCGGATGGCCAGAGACGTCGCGAGCACATCCTCAGGCACATGCTTTTCGGTGCTGCGACGACTCAGATCAACGGCGAGGTTGCTCGTCGCTCGCTTTACCAGACGAAGAACGCAACGGGCATCGAGGTGAAAGACCCGGCTCTTGCGAAGTTTGTCGTTCCCTTCAAATCGTTCGATGGGAACGTTCCATTCATTCCGTCCGATCACACGCTCGACCGCCGAGGCACAAAGTGCGTCCTCTGCAAGGCTCCCGCAGCACTTATCCGTGAGCAACGCGAGTCGTACGCCTACTCGTTCATACACGACACCTATCCGACCGAGGAGATGGCGATGAAGTTTGATGTGATCGTCGGGAACCCGCCGTATCAGATGGGTACTGAAGGCCACGGGAAGACTGCGTCGAGCATTTACCACTTGTTTGTGCAGCGGGCGATCGCTATGAACCCGAGATATGTGGTCATGATCACGCCGTCGCGCTGGTTTGCGGGGGGAAAGGGTTTGGATGGCTTTCGCGATCAGATGATCTCTGACCGGCGGCTTCGCGTTCTTGTCGACAATCCCCGACAGTTCGATGTGTTTGCTCAGGTCGAGATTCAGGGTGGCGTCTCATACTTCCTCTGGGACCGCGATCACCCCGGGGATTGCGAGTTCTCCACTCGTGTCGGTGGTGAGGTTCGCGATACGTCCGCGCGCGACCTGCGCGATGGCGCCGGGGTGGTCCTGCGTGACAACCGAGCAGTCGGCATCCTTCGGAAGGTGCAGGCGATGCAAGACCCTGTCCGAGTGGAAGACGTATCTAGCGTCACGAAGCCGTTCGGACTGCAGATGCGGTCGAACTACAAGGGGAGCGCAACAGAGCCATTCGCCGGTTCGATTCCGCTGATCTATGCGACGAAAATCGGCTACAGCCGCGCCGATCAGATTGAACGCAACCATGAGTGGGTCAACAGCTGGAAGGTTTTGCTTCCAATGGCCTACAATGGCGGGCGCACGATCGGTGCCGACGGAATCATCGTGGAAACCGTTCTCGGCGAGCCCATCGCTCTCGCGCCCGGATCCGCATGTACCCAGACCTACTTCATCCCGGGCCGATTCGAGTCGCGAGAAGAGACCGAGAACTTTGCGTACTACCTCGCAACCAAGTTCGTCCGGTTCCTCGTTCTTCAGCGCAAGATCTCACAACACGTCACCCCCGATCGATTCCGTTTTGTGCCGATGCTCGATATGAAGCGACGGTGGACGGACGACGAGCTCTACGCAAGGTACGGGCTGTCCGAAGAGGACATCGCCTACATTGAGGCATCCATCAAGCCCCGTACGGTAAACCTCTCCCTGGACTCCCCGATTCCCGAAACCCACCTTCCCGGTGGGCGGAAGCACCGAGCCGGGGACTCCGCCGTCGACTCTGACGAGGGGGACGACGAGTGAAGACCGATGTCGTCAAGCCGAAGGACGTCTTCTACAACCCGACGCGGCTCGTCGTGCCGCTGTTTCAGCGGCCCTACGTCTGGTCTAGGGAGACGCAGTGGGCCCCGCTGTGGCAGGACATCGTTCGGCTGATCGAAGTGATCTCGCAGCACAATCAGACCGCGACGCACTTCCTCGGCGCCATCGTCATCCAGCAGGTGCCGACCACTCTCGGGGCATTGCCTACATGGAATGTGATCGACGGTCAGCAGCGGCTCACGACGCTGCAGCTCCTCCTCGATTCGTTGCACACCGAGCTCGAGCGGCGCGGGTGGGCGCAACTCGCGGGTCAGATTCTTCCGCTGGTGGAGAACCCGTCCGACTACCGCGACGACGAGAACGACCGCTACAAGCTCTGGCCGACCAATCGCGATCGTGACGGCTTCACATCCGTGATGTCCGCACCGACTCCCGTCGACTATTCAGCGGGGGTGAAGTCCCGGCTGGGCGATGCACACGAGTTCTTCGCAGGCTCGATCACCACCTGGCTCGGTGAGGATGAGGCTGCTGAGCAGCGTGCCCGGATGCTCGTCGCTACGGTGATGGACCGACTGGAGATCGCCAGCATCCGCCTCGACGCGAATGAAGACGCTCAGGCGATCTTCGAAACGCTCAACGCGCGCGGAACACCCCTGTCTGCAGCTGACCTCATCAAGAATTTCGTCTTCCAGAACCTCGTTGGCACGCCGCACGATGCCGAGAAAGCCTACCTAAGCTATTGGGCCGAGTTCGAGACGCCGTGGTGGGAGAAAGAGATCACCACCGGTCGGATCAAGAATTCCCGGGCCTCGCTGTTCCTGTGGCAATGGCTTACCGCTAGAACGCTGGTCGACTTCCCGATTCGCGAGGTGTTCACGCAGTTCAAGCACTACGTGAATACGGTCGCGAAGGACATCGGCGTGCTGCTTCCGCAAATCAAGGCAGCTGCCGATCGCTACCGGTCGATCATCGAAGGGTCGGAGAACGCAAACGGACCACTCAGCAGAGCGGAGCTCTTCAGCTATCGCGTCGGTACCCTCGACTCCGAGATCGCACGCCCCCTGCTCATTTGGCTGGACGAGCCCGAGCAGGCCGCGGTCCCCCACGCTGAGCGGAAGCGAATTCTCGGAATCCTCGAGAGTTGGTTTGTGCGCCGGGCCTTGGTGAAGGCGCCGTCGCAGGGTTCGAACCGATTCATCATCGATCTGATGCAGCACCTCAGCACACAGCCGAGTGACGTCCTCGCCGACGCGACCGAGTCGTTCCTCGTCGCGAACCACACTGCCGTCGGGTATCTGCCCGGCGACGACGAGGTCAGAGAAGCACTGACGGGCGCCACCGCGTACTGGAAGTACCTGCGCGGTCGCCTGCGGATGGTTCTTGAAGCTCTGGAAGATGCGAAGCGCGGGTACCCCGACGGCAAGCAGTTGGCAATGGGCCCGGTCGTCCGTGGCAAGGGCACGATCGAGCACCTGATGCCGCAGGGTTGGCGCAAGCACTGGCCGGCTCAGCTCAACGATGAGGAGGAGGCGGCGCGGGACCGCACTGTGCAACAGCTCGGAAACCTCACGCTGGTCACGCAGAAACTCAACAGCAAGGTCAACAACGGACCTTGGTCGACTAAGCGAGAGCACTTCCTCAACCACGACGATGTGCTGATCACGAAGGACGCCATGAACCTCACCCCGGATCGCTGGGGAGAGTCGACGATCGAACAGCGCACGGCGCTGCTCATCGATCAGATTCTCACGATCTGGCACGCACCCGCCGGCCACGTCGGACTGTCTGGAGCCGCGGCTACGCCCTCGGCCACTGTCAGCGTGGATATCGCGCAGCTCGTCTCCTCGGGCTGGCTCGAGGTGGGAACTGAACTCACGACCCGGCATCCGACTTCGAAGCATGCGGGAGTGCGCGCATCCGTCGCGCAGGACGGACGCGTCTTCATCGGTGATGCCCCATACGACAGCCCGTCAGCGGCCGCCGTGGCAGTCACGGGTACAGACACCAACGGGTGGTGGTGCTGGGTGAACGCCGACACCGGAAAGTCTCTGCAGGATCTCCGAGCGGACTACCTGGCGAGTCTCGGTGAAGCCGATGCGGATGTCGTCGACGATGTCTCCGATGACGTCGACGAGCCAGAGGTCGACAATTCTGGGCCGGAGGACGACGCAGCGTGACGAACCACATCTACGCCTACACGCACGCTGGGCACGCGAAGCCGTGGCGGCGCGCGAGCGGGCAGAAAGGCGCGTCGTGGATCAAAGTCGGTCAGACCGTCAATCCGGGAATCGATCGAGTGAGACAGCAGGTCGGTACAGCGTTCCCAGGACTTCACGGCGTCGACATCCTTTTCCACTCCGAGCCTGCGGTCGGGCCTAACGGCGCGGACTTCAGCGACCATGACGTTCACCGCGTCCTGAGGAACGCGGGAATCGTCAACCCGGGTGGTGAATGGTTCGAGGCGACCGAGGCCGAGGTCTGGGCAGCGCTGCGATCGTTGCAACGCGGGCTTCCGTTCGACCCGACACGCATCCAGGATTTTGAACCGCGCCCCGAGCAGGTGCGGGCCGTCGAGCAGACTGCCACGTTCTTCCGAACCCACGCTGCGTCAGGGCCCGAGTCCGCCGTGAAATTCCTTTGGAACGCAAAGATGCGCTTCGGGAAGACGTTCACTACGTACCAGCTCGCGAAGGAGATGGGCTGGACGAAGCTGCTCATCCTCACGTACAAGCCAGCAGTGCGGAGCGCGTGGCGGGACGACCTGCTGAGCCATGTCGACTTCATCGACTGGCAGTACGTGGACCGTGATACGCCTCCGCGCCAGGCAGATGCCCTGATCGACAGCGGACGACCGACTGCTTGGTTTGCTTCGTTCCAAGACGTGATAGGCCGTGACCCGGAGGGCAAGCCGAAGGAACGCAACGAGACTCTGCACCTCGTTGACTGGGATTGCATCGTGATCGATGAGTTCCATTTCGGAGCGTCGACCACTGCCGCTCGCGAGGTCTACGACCCGCAGGACAAAGCGGAAGCCGCCCTGGCGCAGATGTTCCTGAAGGCCGCGGACGAGTCGAGCGACACCGACGCCGACGTCGTTCCAGAGCTCGACTACGGACTAAAGACCAAGTATCACCTGCACCTCTCGGGCACCCCGTTCAAGGCGATTACGAACGGCGACTATGCCGAGTCCGAAGTGTTCAACTGGACCTACATCGACGAGCAGCGCGAGAAGACCGATTGGGACGTTACGAAGGGCCGCAATCCCTACGAAGAGCTGCCACAGATGCGTATGTACACGTACGCGATGGGCATGCCAGGTGGTGAGTGGGCAGGGGACGGGGAGTTCGACGGTTTTGACCTGAACACCTACTTCAAAGCGAAGAAGGCCGAGGGCGGATTTGCCTTCGAGAAGCCGGACTACGTCGCATCATTCCTCGAGCTCATTCGCGGAAAGAAGGCGCTGCCGGAGAAGATCGTTGAATCCAGCGAGGCGAACGCTCAGTTCCCGTACGAGGCCGCTGAGTTCAAGGATGCGGTGCGGCACTCTGTCTGGTACCTCCAGGACGTTGCCGCCTGCGAGGCGATGGCCGATCTGCTGCATAGCGACCCGTACTTCTCCACGTACGAGATCTACGTCGCGGCGGGAACGAAGGCGAAGATCGGCGCGCAGGCGCTACCGCCGCTCCAGGCCGCGATTCGTAGCGCGGAGGAACAGGGAAAGTCGGGGTCGATAACTCTCTCGTGCGGAAAGCTAATGACGGGGGTGACTGTCCCGGAGTGGTCATCCATCTTCATGCTTCGATCGCTGAAGGCGCCGGAATCGTACTTCCAGGCCGCGTTCCGCGTGCAGTCGCCGTGGAAAATTGACGGAGACATCCAGAAGCACACCGCCTACGTGTTCGAATTCGACCCGAACCGTGCACTCTCGCTCGTGGCGCTATACGGCACAGAGTTGGCGAACAACTCTGCCGATCGGAGTGCCACGCAGGCATCGGTTCTGGGCGAGCTGATCAACTTCCTCCCGATCTTCGCGATCGACGGCGGTCGGATGGAGCAACTCGACGTCAACGCCATCCTCCAATGGGCACACGGCGGTATCAGCGCGAACGCTCTCGCACGCCGCTGGCGGTCCGTCGACCTGTACAACCTGAACGGCGTCACGATGGACCGGCTCCTCCAGGACGCCGATCTCATCGCCGAGCTCGAGCAGATCGAGGACTTCCGCACCATTCGCGAGGAGGCCGAGAAGATCGTCACCGCATCGAAGAAGCTCTCTGCCGTGAAGCGGGCTGGCGGCGGGGCGAACGAACAACGCAAGCCAAAGAAGGAGATCGCTGAGAAGCGGAAGAACATCCGCGAGAAGCTCAAGAAGGTATCCGCCAAGGTGCTGATCTTCATGTACCTGACTGACTTCCGCGAAGAGAGACTCGCGCACGTCATCGAGTCGCTCGACACCGAACTCTTCCTGCGCTCGACGGGTCTCTCGCTGGGTTCCTACACGAAGCTGACCGAGATCGGCGTGATCGACGTCGGCAACATGACCGACGCGATTCAGAAGTTCCGCTACTTCGAGAAGAAGAGCATCGAAGCGCTGGTCGAGTCCTGAGTTGGATCCGAACTGGTTTGACTGGCTAAGTCTTGCTGTCACCGTGCTCGCCGCCGTTGCGCCCGCCTGGCTGGCGATAGCCCTCTGGCGCTCTGATCGTCGCGACTCCATCCGTGAACGCCGGGCGGCTGCCACTCGCGAGTTCACGACGTTGCTTTCAGAGGGAGCCCGGGTTCTCGTGCGGTTTCGTGACTTCGGATACCTCGCCGAAGCCATGGGTCACGGTTCCGGTGCGCTGATGTCTCTGATCCACAGGCACCTGGAGTGGGACAGGGATGATGAGCGGGAGGACGAACAGCAGGCGAGGGCCGCTAACGTGCCATGGAAGCGCGAACTTAGGCTCGATCTCTCGGTAGAGGCTCGATCTCTCGGTAGAAGTGAGCGGGGTGATCTCTCGCTGGATGCGCGATCCCGCCTTTCGCTCCGACCTGACCGAGGTGGCACTCGTCAACGGTGAGGTCTTCATAGCGGAAGAGGACAATCGAATCATCTCGCCAAGCACACGGCGTGCCGCTGAGGACGAGATCCTGAGTGATCCACGCGAGTATCGGGAATGGCTGGCAGGAACGAGGCTGGCACCCAGCCGTATCCGCTGGCACAGGCTTCGCGACCGGCTCGCTGGCGAAGCTCGAGCGGGTTGACACTTGGTGAGCCGCTCAACCCTATCGCCACGAAGGATCACCTCGGCAACGATGAGATCGACGGTGACGACTGGCTACGCGAACGCACCACAGTTCCGCCCGAGGAGCGGGCAGTCATTGCGGGTGGCGGCGCTGCATGATCAACAAGGCGAGCAGTCGATGGTGGTTACTTTCTCATGTCACGATAGATCGCGTAGTCGCTCTACCCAATCGCGCAGCCGCGGGGTCACGCAGAGGGCGGCGTCGAAGTTGTTCTCGAGGATTGCGATGCCATCTCGTACCTTGCTGTAGCTGTCCAGCACTCCGGCGACTCGCTTTGAGGGAGCAGTTTCCGGCCCATTGTTGATTTGCTCAGCATCGCCGTTATGGGCAGCGATCATCTCCCGAAACGACTTAGCGGCGGACGAACTGCCAAGCACATTAGGCGATGCCGCACCAGCGGCAATGACGACAGTCTCGAACTCGTGAAGGGCGACGTACGGCCTGAACGTCGCGCTGTAGGGGAGGCTGTCGGCGATCGCTTGCTCGCGAGACTCGATGCAGGCAGGTTGTGCATGATGAGACACGCAGCTGCATTGAGGGGCGTCTGAGGGATATCCATAGAAGTCAAGGAGCGTCGTGACGAGAGACCAATGGGGTTGCGCGATGAGCGGCCGAAGCATTCGGTCGTAGTGATTCCAGCTTCCGCCGCCGCGCCGCGCCGTGCCGTCCGCGGCCCTGGACGTATGGACGACGATTGGTGTGAGCCAGGCAGAATCGCCTAAGTGCGGCTGCAGAATTTGGTTCACGAAGGCTTCCTCGGTTTGCCCTTCGACGAGGATGGCAATCGGCCGGTTCATGCGGAAGTCCCGGGGTGACGGAACGACAGACCACCGGGACGACCGCCGAGGAGATTCATTTCCCAGAGTTCGCCGAGAGAATAGTCAGCCAACCACTGTTCAAGCTTTCGGTGGTCGGGCCGACTTACGACGGTCCCCGTCGAGCTTCGCTCGACGACGGCAACTTCATCGAGGCCAAACTGTCCAAGCAACGTCACCGATTGCGTGGCGGCCATGATCCGATGGCCTTGACCGACGCCGCGAAAGAGCGCCGCGAGCTGGTGGATGGCAGCCGGGTGAAGGCCGAGCTCCGGCTCGTCGAGCACGATTGTCGCCGGTGGGCGCGGTTGTTGTAACAGGACTGCCAGGCAAATGAATCGAAGGGTGCCTGAGCTCAGAGCGCTGCCAGAGAAGACGTCGTCTATGCCCCGTTCGCGCCAGCGCAACAGCACGCTTTCTCCTTGCGGTCGAAGCACAAAGTCATCAAAGAACGGCGCTACGTTGCGGATAGACCTGAGCACTCGTTCATAATGCTGCGCATGATTCGACCGCATATCCAAGAGCACCGGCGCTATGTTGCGCGCGTCGTTGTGAAGCGCCTCGTAGTCGCCGATGTCTGATCGACGCAGGGGCGGTGCGTCTGGGCCGGTGTCGTCAAAGTGGAACACGCGACAGCCTGAAAGCACGTCCATCAGATAGGTCTGCGCACGATTCTCGTTCACAGTGCTTGCCAACTTGCTTTCGCGGCCCATCCCGAGTTGACGGTCGTATGGCTCGGGATAGATGGCGTTGTGCATGTATACGGTTTCGGCAAGAACCGCGGTGTCGTCCGATGCAGGGCTGAGTTGCATTCGGTAGCCATTCCGGAACTGCCCGTTCTGCGTTCCCCAAACCTTTATGGCGATGTCGTGAGTCGACTTGCCGTCAGGCGAGCGATGGACGAGTTGGGAGAATCCGCCACTCCTCAACACATGTGCGCCGAGTTTTTGGTCGACGGTGTATCCAAGGAGCTCGAAAGCCTCGACGAGATTGCTTTTTCCGGCGCCGTTAGCACCGATAAGCAGGGTCACGGCAGAGGAGAGATCTAGATTGAGTGACGCAATTGATCGATAGCCACGGATCTCGATTGAAGCAAGTGGTGCGACCAACGGTCACCTCCGGTGTTGATCAGCGTCTATTTCCTTGATCCTACGGTGGATGCCTCCAGCAGGGGGTCCGTTGTGTGTTTCAGGCCGTGCCTCATCGCTGTGGAGGGGGTGTCGAGGAGCAGAAGGTGGGGCCTACCTGTCCTGGGCCGGGCAGCAGGCCACCGCCCGAGCAGCAGACCGACACGCGTCGGCTCGGCGAGGCATCATGAGGCCAGCGAGCAGGGAGCCGTCGGCCCTCCACCGTAGACTCCCCGAATATGGACGAGTCGGCCGCCCTCAAGACAACCGCGGCACGCGCCGTCGAGACGGCCGACCGCGATCGCGTGCTGTGGTCCGATGCCGACCGCGAGTGGGCGAGCCGGGCGGCCGCGGCCATCGTGGGGGAGCGGGCGAGCGCCGACGAGTTCCTGAGTCGCCGCGCACAGCTCGTGCTCGAGCGCATCGGCACGCGCCAGCCCGCCGTGACGCGCACGGTGCGCGGCATCCGGTGGCGGCCGTGGGTGGGCGTCGTGACGGTGGTCGCCGCGTTTCTGCTCGGCCTGCTCATCGACCGCATCGGCGGCGGGTCGAGCATCAACCTGCTGGCGCCGCCGGTGTTCGCGCTCGTCGTGTGGAACCTCGTCGTGTACATCTGGCTGCTCGTGCGGCCGCTGGTGCTCGGGCGCCGTGCGGCCGGGCCGGTGCGGTCGTTCCTGATCCGCATCGCGTCGGTGCGAGGCGGAAACGGCGACAGCAACCGAGCGGATGCCTCGACCGCCGCCAGGCGCACCGTGCTCGCCGCGCTGCCCCGCGACTGGGCGCGCGTCGCCGCGCCGCTCTACGGAGCGCGCGCCGCACGCGTGCTGCACCTCGCTGCGGCGGCGACCGCGCTCGGCGTGATCGCCGGCCTCTACCTGCGCGGGCTCGCGTTCGAGTACCGCGCGTCGTGGGAGAGCACGTTCCTCGGTGCTGAGCAGGTGCGCGCCCTGCTCGCCGTGACGTTCGCGCCGGGGTCGTGGGTCACCGGCATCACGGTGCCAGGCGTCGCCGCGATCGAGGCGATCCGCGCGCCCGCGAGCGAGAACGCCGCGATATGGATGCACCTCATGGCCGCCACGGTCGCGCTCGTCGTCATCGTGCCGCGGCTCGTGCTCGCGCTCGCCTCGGGGCTCGTCGAGCGGCGCCGGGCCAAGCGTGTGGCGCTGCCGCTCGACGAGCCGTACTACCACCGGCTCGTCGCCGGGTGGGTGGGCGAGCCGGCGCGGGTGCGCGTCATCCCGTACAGCTACACCCTCACGCCCGAAGCGCGGGCCGGGCTCGAGGCCGTGCTTGCGCGGGCGTACGGCAACGCCGCCGCGACGATCGATGCGCCCGTTGCGTGGGGCGACGAGTGGTCGAGCCCGGCGACGGATGCCGCGGGCACGCCTGAGATCCGACTGCCGCTGTTCAGTCTCACGGCCACTCCGGAGGATGACGCGCATGGGGCGTTCCTCGCAGCATCCGGTGCCACGGTCGTGCTCGTCGACGAGTCGACCTTTCTCGCGCGCTGGGGCGACGACGCGCGGCGCCGCGAGGAGCGCCGTGCCGTGTGGCGCGAGCTGATCGAGGCGCGAGGCGTCGTTCCGGTGTTCGTCGACCTCGGCGACCCCGATCTGGCGGCGGCCGAGGCGCAACTCGCTGCCGCGGCATCCGCGCATGATGGCGGCGCCGCGAACGAGGCGAGGGGGCGGGCATGACCGACCATGCGGCATCCGACGGTCTCGATACGGCTGCTTCGCTGCCTACTCGACCACCGGTGGGCGGCCCTGGTCTCGATACGGCTGCTTCGCTGCCTACTCGACCACCGGTGCCCGGCCTCGACGCCGGCGCCGTCTCGCTCTCGCTCATCTCGCACACGAACGCGGGCAAGACGACGCTCGCGCGCACGCTGCTCGGGCGCGACGTCGGCGAGGTGCGCGATGCCCCGCACGTCACCGCCGAGGCGACGCCGTACCCGCTCGTGCAGACCTCCGAGGGCGACCTGCTCACGCTCTGGGACACCCCCGGCTTCGGCGACAGTGTGCGCCTCGCACGCCGGCTGCGTCAGAACCGCAACCCCATCGGCTGGTTCACGTCGCAGGTGTGGGACCGCTATCAGGATCGCGCGTTGTGGCTCAGCCAGCTCGCGGTGCGCAACGTCGCCGAGCAGGCCGACGTCGTGCTCTACCTCGTGAACGCGGCCGAGGTGCCCGCCGACGCCGGCTACCTCGCCCCCGAGCTCGAGGTGCTCGAGTACGTCGGCAAGCCCGTGCTCGTGCTGCTGAACCAGACCGGGCCACCGCGTGAGCGGGCGGCCGAAGAGGCGGATGCCGCGCGCTGGCGTGCCGCGCTCGGCCCCTCGACCAACGTGCGCGACGTGCTCGCCTTCGACGCCTTCGCCCGCTGCTGGGTGCAGGAGTTCACGCTGTTCGACGCGATCGAACCATTGGTTCCGGATGCCTCGGCGCCGGCGTTCGCCCGGTTGTCGGCGGCCTGGCGCGACCTCCGCATGGGCGAGTTCGACTCGTCGATGGCC
Organism: Agromyces sp. NPDC055520; assembly: GCF_053619715.1. NCBI lineage: Bacteria > Bacillati > Actinomycetota > Actinomycetes > Micrococcales > Microbacteriaceae > Agromyces > Agromyces sp. NPDC055520. The sequence goes on from NZ_JBSHJY010000008.1 coordinate 48,794, forward strand.
GCGCTCGCCGGGCCGATCGCGCGGGCCGCCGCCGATCGCGTGACGCTGCCGGCCGAACCGCTCGCGAACCGCGTCACCGGCTCGCTCGGCCTCCCGAACGCGGCGCGGGCGAAGGCGCGATCGGATGCCACCGACGAAATGGCCGCTCGACTGCAGGCCGATCTGCGCGCGGGCATGGAGCGGCTCATCGCGATCCACCGGCTCGAGGGCCGCGCCGCCGACGAGGTGCTCGAGCGGGTGGCCGACGGCGTGCACCTCGATGCGCCGCTCGACGGCACCCGCACCGCAGCGCTCGGCGGGGTCGTCTCGGGGGCGCTCACCGGTCTCGGCGCCGACCTCATGGCGGGCGGTCTCACGTTCGGCGCCGGCATGGTCGCGGGCGCGATCATCGGCGCGCTCGGCGGCGCGGGCATCGCGCAGGGCGTCAACGTCGTGCGCGGTCGAACCGAGTCGAGCCTGCGGTGGGAGGAGGCGTTCCTCGACGGGCTCGTGACCTCGGCGCTGCTGCGCTACCTGGCGGTCGCGCACTACGGGCGCGGGCGGGGTGCGTGGCGAGAGGGAGAGTATCCGTCGCACTGGCGGCCGATGGTCGTCGATGCCGTCGTGGCCTCGCAAGATCGCCTTGCGTCGATCTGGAGTCGCCGCGGTGACGGCGAAGCGGCCGTGCAGCGCTCGCTCGAAGAGGTGCTGCGCATGCTCGGTCTCAAGCTGCTCGACGAGCTGTACCCCGGCGCGCTCGATGCACGGCGCAGCGAGTCGCCCGGGCGGTGAGCGCACGCCCGCCCCGCGGCATCCGCTCGCTCAGCCCTGCTGCTGCACCGGCCCCACATGCAGGAACTCGGCCGTGCTCTCGCAGGCCGGCACCGGCTTGCCCGTCGACACCGTGACGCCCGTGAAGCTGTGCGGCGGGTACACGAGGTAGTCGCTGCCCTGCACGACGGGGCAGTCGTCGAGTGGGCCGCCGTCGGGATCGATGTTCACGGCGTTGAGGGCAGCGGCGACGGATGCCCCGGGCTCGAGGGTGAGCGTCGGCGGGTCGTCGTCGCCCAGACGACCGGCGGCCTCGCCGATCTGCACGCCCGAAGCGTCGACCACTGAGACGCCGGGCGCCCCGCGCAGCTCGCACGAGTCGCTGCCGGTGTTGGTGAAGACGACGCTGTAGTCGAGCGAGCCGGCGCCGGAATCGACGTACAGCACCGCGACCTCGAGCGCATCGTCGGTGCACTGCCCGGCGGGAGCGTCGGGATCGACGCTCGCCGAGGGGCTGGGCGACGCAGGCGCAGACGCGGTCGGACTCGGTGTCGTGCTGGTGGCGGGAGGGGTGGTCGGTGTCGCGCCGCCGGTGCCGCAGCCGGTGAGCAGCACCGCCAGGGCGGCCGCCGCGGCCGCTGCCATGACGGCGGACGCAGGCGAAACGGTGAGGGTCGATCGAGCGGTGAGTCGAGTCACGGGCTCAGGCTACGACCGACGCACCGGGCAGCGGCAGGTGGCTCGCCGACATCCGTCACGACCACTGCCGGCGGGGGCGTATCAGGAGTAATCTCCGCACATGAAGCACTTCTTCGTGCCGGCAGTGCATCAGGTCATCGTCGACCTGGCCGATGCGAGCGTGCGTGCCGGCTCCGACGCGGAACTGTTCGCGGCACCTGCGAACACGGGACTCGGTACGGCCGTTCTGCCGCTCATCGCGCTCGCCGCATCCCTGACCGCCGCGGTCTGCGTCGGCACGCTCATCGTCGCGTGGCTGCGCAAGCCCGAGCCGAAGCAGTGTGACACTGAACGGACCGGTGGTACACTTGGCCCATGCCGACGACCCGACCGCGGTTCCAGGTGACTGAGACGCCTGAGATCGAGCGTGCTCTCCGTGTTGCCGAACGTGCTTGGCCAGAGGCGAGCCGAAGTGAACGGGTGCTCCGTCTATTCCAAGCCGGCGCTGATGCCCTCGACGCAGGCAGTGCCGCGCGTCGGGCACGCCGCGCGGCGGCCATCGAGTTCACGGCGGGCAGCCTCAGCGCGGAGTACGAGCCCGGCTACCTCGACCTCCTGCGCAGCGAGTGGCCCGAATGATCGTGCTCGATGCCAGCGTCGCCATTTCGCACTTCGCTGCGCACGACACACACCACGAGGCGGCGACCGCCTTCTTGGCCTCCCACCTCGATGATGAGTTCGTGATGCACACGATCACCCTCACCGAGGTGCTCGTCGGCCCGATTCGCGCGCGACGCGAGGCGTTCGCCGAGCAACAGCTCGCACAGCTCGGCATCGCCGAGTGGAGGCCACCGGCTGGTGGAGCCGCACGCCTTGCGCGCCTCCGCGTCGAGACCGGCCTGAAACTCCCAGACTGCTGCGTGCTCGACGCGGCGATGTCGCTCGGCGCTCCACTGGTGACCTTCGACGTCGCGCTCCAACAGGCGGCGCGTCGCGTCGGCCTCGGCGCGATCGAGATCTGAGCGGTCAGCGGCACGCGGTCAGTGGTCAGTGGTCAGTCCGGCGGGATGTTCTGATTCAACCGGAAGAGGTTGCCCGGGTCGTATGTGCGTTTGAGCGCCTTCAATCGGTCGTACTTCTCTGACCCGTAGGCCTCGCGGATGCGTTGCTCGCCCTCTTCCATGAGGAAGTTCACGTACACGCTCGTGTGGAACGGCTTCAGCGCCGACCAGAAGTCGCGCACCCACTCGCGTTCGGCATCGAAGCCCTCGGCACCCTGGGTGGCCGCGTTGATGTTGAAGGTGTGCCCGACGCTGCGCCCGTTGAACGCCGTGTCGTCCTCGCCGACCCTGGCCACGGCCCCGCCCATCTGCCAGATGGGAAAGCTCGTGAGCGGCGACTGGATGCGCCTCGTGTGCTCGACGGTGATGTCGATGACCTCGTCGCTCAACTCGGCGACGTCGCACGAGCGGAAGTAGTACCACCGGCCGGGCGGGAACGACGGGTCGAACATCGACTGGTGCTCGAGAAAGGGCTTCGGCTCGCACAGGTCGAGCACCGGCGAACCGAACCGCTTGAGCGGGCGCACGACCCGCTCGCCCTCTTCGACCGGCCCCGTGTAGCAGCAGATCACGCCGACGATGAGCTTGCCGTGCAGCTCGGGCGGAACGTAGGGCAGCGGCGGCGCCTTGCGGTGCATCACGATCGTCATCAGCTCGTCGGGCGCGTCGGCGATCCAGTCGCGGTAGAAGCGCAGCACCTGCGGAGACTGCTCGATCGGCCAGAAGACGGGGCCCGCGACGACGGTCGGGCCGACCTCGTGCAGCTTGAAGTCGAAGGCGGTGACGATGCCGAAGTTGCCGCCGCCGCCGCGCACGCCCCAGAAGAGCTCGGCGTTCTCGGTCTCGTTCGCGACGACTCGCTCGCCCTCGGCGGTGATGAGGTCGACCGACGACAGCTGGTCGATGGTCAGGCCGTGCTTGCGCATGATCCACCCGATGCCGCCGCCGAGCGTGAGGCCGGCGACGCCGGTGTGCGTGACGATGCCGCTCGGCACCGCGAGCCCCGACGGTTGGGTGGCGCGATCGAGGTCACCGAGCAATGCGCCGGCCTGCACACGCACCGTTCGCGCCTCGGGGTCGACGGCGACCCCGTTCATCGGAGCCAGGTCGATCACGATTCCGTCGTCGCACACCGAGAGGCCGGGAAAGCTGTGCCCGCCGCCGCGAACGGCGACGGGCAAGCCCGTGCGGCGGGCGAACCGGAGCGCCGCACCGATGTCGTCGCTGCCGACGCATCGCGCGATGACGGCGGGGCGGCGATCGATCGAGCCGTTCCAGACCCTGCGGTGCTCGTCGTAGGTGCCGTCTTCCGGCCGCACCAGTTCGCCAGCGAACCCCGACTCCAGTTCGCTGAGCGCGGCTGCGTCGACCGCCACGGTCATGCCGCAAAGCTACTCCTCGCGTCGCGCGCGCGCCATCACCGGTCGACGCAGGGCTCAGGGGCGCTCGTTGCGAGCAACGAGCGCCGCCTGGATCGCGTCGAGCAGCTCGGGCGCGTGCTCGGACACGGTCTGCCAGAGCCGCGCGTTGTCGAGCCCCGCGTAGTTGTGTGCGGCGATGTTGCGCGTCGCCCGCAGGCCGTCGCGCGCGACTGCAGGGAGAGAGGCGGCGATGTCATCGGGCAGTTGTCGATTCACGAGATCTGCGAGGTGGATGACAGCGAGCATTCCGATGTCGTAGGCGTCGGAATCGGCACTGATGAACTCGTCACGCCCGTCGCGTGTCGCTCGAGTGAGACGATCGCGCAACCTTGCGACCTCGCCGGTCAGCCGTTCGACGGCGCGGGGGCGCAACGCGGCACCGGCACCGCTGCCGGGTGCGTTGTCGGGTGTGCGAGGCGTCGGTGGCGTGCGGGCGGTGAACCTATCGCGCGGCGTGCCGCTGAGAGGCAATCCGCTCACAGCGGCACCGCTTCGCGGCGAATCGAGCGCACTATCGGGTCGGTATCGTCGTCGACGACGGCGTCGACCGGAAATCCGAGGAGGTCCGACACCTCTTGGCGAAAGGCAGCGAGCGTCAGGAAATCGACGGAGGGCGAGGCGTCGACGAGCAGGTCGATGTCGCTCTCAGCGGTGTCGGTGCCGTGGGCGGCCGAGCCGAAGACGCGGATGTCGCTCACGCCGTACTTCGGCGCGAGCTCGAGGATCCGATCGGCGAACAACTCGAGCGGTATCGACGGGCGCATGCGTGCGGCCCCGAGGATGCGGGCGAGGAGCTCTGCACTCGGCTTCCGCGTGCCGGCCTCGATCGCCGCGAGGTTCGGCTGCTTCACGCCGGCCAGGGCTGCGAGTGCACGCTGCGAGATGCCGGCGTCTTCGCGCGCACGTCGCACGAGTGTCGCCCCGTCGGAGTCGCGTGAGTCCATGAGGTGAGTATATCGCGTTGATATCATCGAGCCCCTCGTGCGGTGATCGGGTTCGGCGGGCGCCACGCCGCGCTCGTCGCCGCACAGGTCGCCGCCATGGAACGCTTCGCGACCGGTTGGACGATCTGGTACTACTGCCGCGCAGACGGCGGCGGCTACTGCGCGATGGATGCCGCGGGCAACGCCGCTCCCGGAAACGAACCCGCGTTCGGCCCGTACGCACGTGCGATCGCGGGTGTGCCCGGCGCCGAGCACTTCGACGCCACGAGCGGTGAGTACACCGTGAGCTACACGGCCGGCGCCGGCTCGAGCGAGATCTGGGTGCCGACGTCGACGTACGCGCAGACCCCGCAGATCACGGTCACGGGCGGCAAGGCGCACTACAACGCGAAGAAGCAGACGCTGCGCATCACGGCGAAGCCGGGCTCGGCGGTCGCGGTGACGGTGCAGTAGCACGGAGGACCCATCGGTCCGGATGCTGGACGAGACGCCATCGACACCCGCCACGCGGGGGTGGACGGCGTCTCGTCCTGTATCCGGATTGGGACCCGCCCCTTCTGCAAGCTCGGACCGGTGACGATCACGCCCCCATGTCGTCGTGGCTCACGACGCGGCTGAGTTCGATCTCGCCGCCGGGCAGCATCCAGTAGTGCAGGCGCCGGGCGGCGGGCGTGTTCTGCTCGATCGCGACGCGCATGCAGTACGCGCCGTCGGCGCGCGTGACGTCGGGGGAGCCGCCCGCGTCGGCACTGCGCAGGCGATGGGCGTCTCGCCCCGGCATGCGCTCCGCGCGGCTGGTCAGCACGTCGACGGCGGCCTTCATCGCCTTGCGGAACTGGCCCGCGTCGAGCGCGAGCATCGCGACGGCCGTGTTCGAGTTCGACGATGCGCGCCCGCGCCTGCTGCAGCGAGAGTTGCGTCTGCTGCAGGGCGGCGCCGGCGCGCGGGGCGGGCGCGGAAGGCGCGGCCGGTGCGGCAGAGCCCGGTGCGGCCGCGGCAAGCGGGCCGGTCGGCGTCGGGCCGGGCGAGAAGGGTGCGGTTGCGGTTGCGCCGGTCAGCATCGGGGTGGGGGATGTCTCGGGGCCCGAGGCATCCCGAACCTGACGCGGCCCGGGGCCGGGCAAGGGGCGAGCTGTCTCGACGGGCTGGGTGTCGACAGGCAGAGTCCCGACTGGTTGGGTCTCGACGAGCTCGACCACCGGAGGGGCTGGCTCGACCGGCACACGGGCGGGCGCGGGCGCCGGGCGCGGGGTGTCGCGCGGCATCGAGCGGCCCTCTTCGAGCCAGGGCGGGCCGCCGTCGACGAGTGCCAGCGGCGCCGCGACGGGCTCTTCGTCGTCGACGTCGCTGAGCCGCAGGTGCAGCGCCTCGCCCGCGAGGTGCACCACGCGCGCGCGCACCACCTCGCCCTCGCTGAGCAACAGGTCGAGGGTGTCGAGGGGGTTCGGCGAGACATCCGCTCGGCGCACCTCGAGCGCGAACCGTGGATGCAGCGACAGTCGCGCGACTCCGCCGCCGGGCGCGACGTGGTCGACGAGCGCGAGCGTGACACCGCCGTGCGCGAAGGCGGCGGCGACCTCGGCCGTTGTCGGAGTGTGCGTGTCGAGGATGAGCCGATGCGTGTCTTCGTCGAGCGTCGCGGTGACGGTCTGGCCGACGGCGAGGGTCCATTCGAGCGGGGTCGGCGGCGCCGTCAGCTCGGCGCACACCGTGGCGAGGCCGCCGTCGTCGAGTCGCACGATGGCACGCGTGCCGTCGGCGATGAAGCCCGGCACCGCCGTAAACCTGCGTGCGCGGCGGCAGCAGCTCTTCGACGGCGCGCGACAGGTCGCCGGTCGGCAGCAGCACGAGCTCGGCGAGGTCGCCGGCCTCTTGGGCGATGCGCTCGACATCGAGCGGAAAGGCGAGCGGATGCCCCGCACTCGCGAACTCCGACGAGAGCACGACGATCGGGCGCTCACGTCGGGGATCGAGGATTCGCTCGGCTACAGCCGTCGCCTGCGTCGCGTTCGACACCGCCTCGGGGTGCACTCCGGTGTCGCCGTGTGCAGGGGTCGGCGAGCTCATTCGCGTCCTTCCGATCGGGGAGGAAGAATTCGGGTGGGAGCCAGCGTACGGGGATTCGCCGGCATCGTGCGCGAGGCGTCAGCCGTGGCTCATTCGCCGCACCAGCTCACGCAGCTCAGGGAAGCTCCGGATCACGGTGACCCAGAGGGCGTGAGCGTCGACGCGGTCGTAGTGGTGGACGACGACGTCACGATTTCGTGCGGCCTGCGACCAGAGCGGATCGTCGAAGCGCGAAGGATCTACGCTCGCCAATCGCTTGGCGAGCTCTCCGACCCGGTTCGACAGTGCCTCGAAGGCGAGCGGTAGCGCCGGGTCGCGGTCGAATTCCTCACGCCCACGCGCAGCGAGCGTGGCGGCGTCGTCGAGAGTGGTCGCCAGGTCGATCAACCAACGGTCGATCCGGTCGTCGGAGTTCACAGCTCGATCGCCGAATCGAGTACGTCGCGATCGTGCTCGGGGTCGAGCGATCGCTTCGAGACCACGTCGACGGGGCGTTCGAACAGCGCCTCCAGGTCGAGTTCGAATTGCGCGAGGTCGAACAGTGATGCGTCGTCGTTTGGAGTGACGAGCAGGTCGATGTCGCTCGACGCGGTTTCCTCGCCCCGCGCCACCGAGCCGAAGACCTGCACCAAAGCGATGCGGTTCGCTCGAGCGAGGCGTGCAATGAGCGTTCGGCGTCGACGGAGTTCGTCGAGCGCGGGCGTGCGGCTCCCGCTCCCCGGCAGGCCGACCGACGGGTCGAAGTCGGCCCGTCGGGACGCGAATTGCGCGTACGGCATCAGCACTGCCTCGGGGCGTCGATGCGAGCCGATCACGATCGGCTCCGCATCGGGCCGATCGCGGAACTCGCGCAACACACTGGAAAGGCCGGCACGTGCCTCGGCCACTGGCACGACCTGCGCGGACTCTGCTGGAAGTGCGTTGGTCATGCCACGAGTCTACCGAAGATGTACATGAATCTGTACATGTTTCGCGGGTAGCCTGCCGGAGCGGGTCTCGTGGATGTATGCGCTCGAGGCGATCGAGTATCTACTCCGAGGGCGGTTCTGCTCGAGCGCCCGTTCGAGCTCGCTCGATTCGGGAATGGATGCCGCGCGGCATCCGCTCGGCCTACTCGTCGTGCAGGCGCAGCACGCCCTCGGGGTCGCGCACGACGACCCGGGGGCGGCCGTCGGGCGCCGGCCCGACGATGCCCGGCGTGTCGGCGAACACGCGCTTCGGCCCGTCGCCGACCCGCGTCACTTCAGAGAAGTCGAGCACGAGGCATCCGTCGTCGTTGATCATCGGGGTGAGACGCGTGAGCACCTCTTCGGCGCCCGAGAAGAAGATCTCGCCGCGCAGCATCGCGACCGTGTCGGTGCCCTCGCGCGTGAGCGAGCCGATCGGCGAGAGGGGTGCGCCGCGGTGCTGCAGCAAGTGCAGGCCGTGCCGCTGCGACAGCAGTTCGAGGGTCGCGACGCCGCGCACGCTGTTGCCGCGTTCGTCGAGACGCGGACTGAACGTGCCGATGCCGAACTGGCCGGGCTGCACCGCGGCGATGCCGCCGCCGACGCCGCTCTTGGCGGGCAGCCCCACTCGCACGAGCCACTCGCCCGAGGCGTCGTACATGCCGCAGCTCGTCATGACCGACATGGTCCAGCGGGCGGCGTCTTCGCTGATGACGCGCTCGCCGGTCACCGGATTCACGCCGCCCGTCGCGAGGGTCGCCGCCATGAGGGCGAGGTCGCGCGCGTTGACGGTGAGCGAGCACTGGCGAAAATAGGCGGTCGTCGCGACATCCACCCCCGAACCGAGCGTGCCGGCCGAGCGCGTCAGGTAGGCGAGCGCGCGATTGCGATCGCCGGTGGATGCCTCGGACGCGAACACGTCTTCGTCGACCTCGAGCTCGCGGCCCGCGAACCGTGAGAGCCCCGCCTGCACGGCGGTGAACTTCTCGTTCGCGGTGTCGCCGAGCATGAGCGAGGTCGTCACGATGGCCCCCGCGTTGATCATCGGGTTCAGCGGGCGACCGGATGCCTCCTCGAGACTGATCGCGTTGAAGGGCTCGCCGCTCGGCTCGAGGCCGACGTGCCGGGTCACCTCCACGAGGCCGAGCGCGTCGACCGCGAGGGCGAACACGAACGGCTTCGACACCGATTGGATCGTGAAGCGCGTCTCGCAGTCGCCGGCCTCGTGCACGACGCCGTGGGTGCTCGCGAGTGCCGCGCCGAGGGGTTCGGGATCGACGGTCGCGAGCTCGGGGATGTAGGAGGCGACCGCGCCGTCGTTCAGCGGGCGCACGTCGTCGAGCACCGAGGCGAGCATCTGTCGAACCGGATCCCGCAGTTGGGCGGCCATGGGGTCAGCTTAGGAGGTCGGGGGCGGTGGGCTCCAGAGGGTGGGGGCGGGTTGGGGGTTCGGGGGGTGTTCGGGGGTGGTCGACTACTCCTCCACAGGCGGCGAAGGTCGCCAGTTATCCACCGGCTGACCTGCGGTTTCATCGCTCGGAGCAATGTCGGTGGGTGGTGGCAGAGTGAGGGTATGGCAGGCACCCGCGACGCAGAGATCGAGACGCTCGATGCGTGTCCCGATGCGACGCTCGATGCGTGTCTTGACGCGGTCGCGGCGATGTTGGCAGGAGTGCTCGCGAGTGCCGCGCCGCGGGGGCTGGGTGATGATGAACTCCTCAGCGCGATGGGCGCGCTGGAGCGCGTCGGCCGGTTGCTCGACGCGCACCGGGCCGGGTACGCGGGCGAGGTCGCCGAACGCTCCCGGGTCGAACTCGGCAGCGAGCGGCTCTCGGCCCGCAAGGGGTGCCGCGGGCCGGGCGAACTCATCGAACGGGTCACGCAGGTCTCCGGGGCCGAAGCCCGCCGCCGGGTGCTCGTCGGGGCGGCAGCGCGGGCGAGAACCTCGTTGACCGGGGACCCGATGCCGGCCGCGTACCCCCACCTGGCCGCAGCTCTTGCGACGGGTGCGGTCGGGCTCGATGCGGCGCACATGATCGTGCGAGAGCTGGGCCGGGTCGGCTCCCTTCCGCATGTCGACCCTTTCGACGTCGAGATCGCCGAGCAATACCTGATCGAGACGGCGACCGGCTCTGGAGACGGTGCTCCGGTGCGGGCCACGGCCGACGAGGTGCGCGTGCACGCCCAAGCCTGGGCGTACCGTCTCGATCAAGACGGGCCCGAACCAGACGACGAGCGTGCGATGCGGCGCCGGGGGCTGCGCCTGGGCCGGGCACGCGACGGGCTCATCCCGGTCACCGGGGAGCTGATGCCCGAGATCGCCGCGGGGCTGACCCGCCTCTTCGATGCCCATCTCGCCCCGCGCTCGGGTGGCGGGTTCATGACCGAAGAGCAAGCGGCCCTCGTCGCTGCGACGGGTGAGCAGCGCAGCGCTGATCAGCAGCGGCACGACGTGCTCGCCGCGATCATCACGACCGCGGCTCGCTCGGGCGAGCACCCCACGATCGGTGGCGCAGCCCCGACCGTGCTCGTGAGCGTGCGCAGTGCTGACCTCACCGACGTGCAAGGCGACCCGCCGAGCGCCCGGCGGGGCGTGGGGCGTGGCGTCGGTCATGCCGACGGGGTCGAGATCCCGGTGTCGATGCGAGCGGTGAAGCAGCTCATGTGCACGGGCGGCGTCCAGCGTGTCGTGTTCGACGGCAACGGGCGCATCATCGAGCTCGGCTCGCCCGAACGGTGCTTCACCCCGCAGCAACGCCGGGCCATCACCCTGCGCGACGGGGGCTGCATCATCCCGGGCTGCACCGTGCCCGCCTCGTGGTGCGAAATTCACCATGTCATTCCCGACGCCGACGGCGGGCCCACGCACCCCGACAACGGGGTGCTCGTGTGCTGGTTCCACCACCGCACGATCGACACCTCGGGGTGGGGCATCCGCATGATCCGCGGCTTCCCGCACGTTAGACCGCCCGCATGGCTCGATCCGACCGGGCGATGGCGGCCGGCCACGAAATCACCCACCCGGCTCGCCGACCGACTCGACGACCGACTCGACGAGCGACCACCCGAACGAGCGACCGCCTGACGGCGGGCGACTCGACGAGCGACCACCCGAACGAGCCACCGCCTGACGGCGGCGACTCGACGAGCTCAGCGGCCGGGAGGCGCAGTGACCAGTGGTGGTCGGGGGCGGACCGCCCTCGGCTGCGCGCTGGGCCGGAACGCCTGGTCAGCGCGAGAGCGAGACCCCGAGCGAGGCGAGCACGCCGAACACCGTGCCCCAGAGCACGATCGAGACGGTCTGCCACACGATCACGGTGTTGCGGTTCGCGCCGAACGAGACCATCGCGGCCGAGGTGAACTGGCTCGGCAGGATCGCCGGGCCGACGAGGCTCACGCCGGCGACGCCGTACTTGTCGAACACGCGGCGCAGCTTCTCGCGGCGGGGCGACTCGGCGGGCGCGGTGCTGAGAGTGTCGACGGCGGTGTCGCCGGTGGTGGCATCGCCGACGGTGGCCGTGCCGATGGCGGCCGTGCGGGCGGTAGCCGTGCCGGCGGTAGTCGTGCCTGCGACGGGAGTGGGTGCGGCGGTCCTGCCCGCAGTGGCGGCGCCTGCCTTGGCCTTGCCCGCGACGACCTTGCCGCGCACGCCGTGCGCCGTCATCACGAAGATCAGCATCGAGGCGATGTTGCCGACCACGGCGGCACCGATCGCGACGGCGGTCGGCAGGCCGATCAGCACCCCGATGACCGCGCCGAAGTACGAGTCCACGAACGGGATCGCCCCGACGAGCACCACCCCGAACCACTGGAGGAAGGAGGGGAGGGAAGCGGCGAAGTCCTGCAGGGCGTCGATCATGACGAGTCCTTTCGAAGGGAGTCGGAGGCGCGGGAGTCGGAAGCTCGGGAGTGGGAAGCACTGTCGGGCCGGATGACCTGGTTCAATCCTTCGCGGCCGGGCCCGATGGCGGCAGTGCCGCGATGTCAGGCGATCCCGTGGGATTCCGCACGCCGGGGCATGACAAATGTCACTGGCCTAGGCTCGAACCCATGCCCGCCGAACCCGCCCGCAGTGTGCAGACCACATGGCTGTACACGCTCGGGTCGATCGTCTTCTTCTTCGGATTCCTCGACCTCATCGTCGTGCTGACGATGCTCGAGACGTTGCTGCGCACGGGCGATCCGATGAACGCCGTGCTCGTCGTGCTGGCCGTCGTCGCCTCGGCGACCCAGCTGCGGTACTGCTGGTTCCTGCGCGTGGGCCGCGGCGGGGGACTGCCGCACCCCGGGTGGACGGCCGCGCTCGTGGCACCCGCGGCGGTCGTGTGGGTGCTCGGCCTCATCGCTCCGGGCAATGCGCTCGCGGCCGCGATGCCGTTGTGGGCCGCGGCATCCCTCATCGCATGCCTGCTGCCGAAGCCGCAGCGCCGACTCGTGCTGCTCATCGGCATCGTGACGGTCGTCGCGCTCCCGCTGCTCGCGAGGGCCCTGACCGGCGCAGCGGTCGAGTTCGACCGCTCGTCCGAGACGTGGATGATCGGCCTCTTCGCCGCGATGCTGCCGGTCATGCTGCTCACGAGCATGTGGTGGTGGGAGGTCGTGGTGCAGCTCGACCGGCACCGTCGCACCGCGGCCGAGCTCGCCGTGACGCAGGAGCGGCTGCGGTTCGCCTCCGACCTGCACGACATCCAGGGGCACCACCTGCAGGTCATCTCGCTGAAGTCCGAGCTCGCCGAGCGCATGCTCGAGATCGACCCGACCGCCGCCCGCGAACTCGTGCACGAGACCCGCCTGATCGCGAAACAGGCGCTCGAAGAGACGCGCTCGCTCGTCGCCGGGTACCGTCAGGTCGCCTTCGACGACGAGCTCGAGAACGCTCGCGAGGTGCTCACCGCCTCCGGCGCCGAGTGCACGCTGCGGCTCGCATCGCTGCCGGCCGACCCACTCGTGCAGAGCGCCCTCGCCTCGGTCGTGCGCGAGTCGACGACGAACATCCTGCGACACAGCGAGGCGACGACGGTGACGATCGAGCTGACCACGACGGCCGAGGGCACGGTGCTCACGATCGCGAACGACGGGGTGTCGGTGCCGGATGCCGCGGCGCCCGGGCCTGCCGCACCCGGCGTCGGGTCGCGCGCCCCGGGTTCGGGGTTGACCGGCCTGCGCGAGCGGCTCGCCGCCGTGGGCGGCTCGCTCGAGGCGTCGACGGATGCCTCGGGCACCCGCTTCGAGCTGCGGGCCACCGTGCCCGTGGGTGCTCGGGTGACGGCGTGAGCGGGGGCGACGGGCACGGCGCTGAGACGGGCGCGCGCGGCATCCGTCTGCTGATCGCCGACGATGAGCACCTCATTCGCGGCGCGCTCGTGGCGCTCTTGAACCTCGAGCCCGACATCGAGGTCGTCGCGAGCGCCGACAACGGGGTGACGGCGTACGAGCAGGCGGTCGCGAGCCGGCCCGACGTGTGCCTGCTCGACCTCGAGATGCCCCGCGCCGACGGGCTCGAAGCGGCTGCGCGCATCCTCGCGGAGGTGCCGACGCGCGTCGTGATCGTGACCCGGCATGCGCGCCCCGGCGTGCTGCGGCGCGCACTCGCGTCGAAGGTCTCGGGGTTCGTGCCGAAGTCGACTCCCGCCGAAGACCTCGCGCACGTCATCCGCGACGTCGCAGCGGGTCGCCGATACATCGACCCCGAGATCGCGGCCACCGCGCTCACGGCCGAACGCTGCCCACTCACCGACCGCGAGCTCGACGCACTGCGCCACAGCCGCTCGACGACGAACGTGCAGCAGATCGCCGAGCGGTTGCACCTCGCGCAGGGCACCGTGCGCAACTACCTCTCGTCGGCGATGACGAAGCTCGACGCCTCGTCGCGGCACGAGGCCGCCGAGAAGGCGTGGCAGCAGGGCTGGATCTGAGCGCTGCGCAAGCGGCGCCTGCGCTGCGCCTGCGCCCGCGGTCACCGGTGGTCAGCCGTCGAGCACGTCGAGGTCGACCACGATCTCGTCGCCCTCGCCGATGCCCTCGGCCTTCAGCACCGCCTTCTTGAGCGGCAGCGCGTAGGTCTCGCCGCCCGGGAAGATCGAGGTGCTCCACGTCGTGCCGCCGACCGTCGCGACCACGCGAACGGAGTCGAAGCCACGCGGCATCCGCGGCTGGTCGGCGATGTCGGCGCTCGGTTCGGGCGGAACGTCGACGAAGAACCAGTTGCGGCGCGCAGCCCATTCGTAGACCTCGGCGGTGAAGCGGATGCGCATGTCGCGATCGTACTCGCGCTCGCGCCTGCGGGGCCTGCGCCTGGGCCGGGGCGGCCCGTCTGAGGTGGGGCGGCCGCGTCTGAGGTAGGGCGGTTCGTCTGAGGCGGCCGGCGCCCGTCTGAGGTAGCGGATCGCGCCGAAGATGAGGCACTTGCCCGATACGAAGGCCCTGCCTCAGCGAGGAATCTGGACTCAGCGGCCACACCGGCCGAGAAACTTCGAAGGGATCGGAATCATGAACCTCGCATACGGATACGTCGCCCAGACGCTGCAGAAGCACGACGAGTTCGAGGCGGCCCGCGTCAACGAGCGGCGCCGCAACGCCGCCGACCGCCGGGCCTTCGAGGCCGAGCGGGCCGACGGCAAGCGCGGCCTGGCCGGCCGATTCGCCGAGTGGCGCCAGGGGCGCTCGCGGCAGCGGGTGCACGGGCTTCCGGTCGCGCACTGACCGGCCGACAGGTCGAGCCCGACACGTGCATCCCGTGAGAACAGCCATCGTCGTTCGCCCAGCGCGCCCGCGTGGGAGCATGGGGGCGTGACCGCGCCCGTATCGAGCCCCACCATGATCGGTCGGGCCGTCGACCTCGACGACATGTCGGCCGCGCTCGACGACAGCCTCGGCGGATCGCCCCGCGGCATCGTGGTCGCCGGCGAGGCCGGCATCGGCAAGAGTCGCTTGCTCGACGAGTTTCTCGCCGCCGTGCCGAGCGACGCGCTCGTCGTCACCGGGCAGTGCGTCGACATCGGCTCGGTCGGCACGCCGTTCGGCTCGGTTCGCAAGGCGCTGCGCGGCCTGGTGGCCGCGCTCGGCCCCGAGAAGGTGGCGGATGCCGCGGGGTACAGCGTCTCGGCGCTCGCGGCGATCCTGCCCGAGCTCGGCGTCGAGGCACGCCCGATCGCCGAGAGCAGCACCGACGAACTCATCGACGCGATCGGCACGACCATCGAGTCCATCGCGACCGAGCGTGCGCTCGTGTTCGTGCTCGAAGACGTGCACTGGGCCGATGCCGCGACGCTCGCGCTGCTCAAGGCGCTTCCGCGCCTGCTGACCACCGGGCGGGTGCTCGTGGTGCTCACGGTGCGCTCCGACGACGTCGACGAGGGGCATCCGATCTGCCCCGTGCTCGCCGAGATGGAGCGGTCACGGGCGGTGATGCGCATCGACGTGCGCCGACTCGACCGCGACCAGGTCGCCGAGCAGATGCGCGCGATCCTCGGCGCCGACCCGCTGCAGCAGACGGTCGACCGGGTGTACGCCCGCAGCGGCGGGGTGCCCTTCTTCGTCGAAGAGCTCGTGCTGCTCGGCGACGACGAACTGCCGACCTCGCTCCGCGGCGTGCTGCTCACGCGATACGACACCCTCGAGCCGGGTACGCGAGAACTGCTCCGCGTGCTCGCAGCGGGCGGAGCGGTCGTGCCCGACGCGGTGCTCGCCGCCGTGCACGACGTGCCCGCCGAGCAGTTGGACCACGATCTGCGTGCGGCGCTTACGGCATACATGGTCACCGCGACATCCGACGGCTATGCCTTTCGGCACGCGCTGGTGCGCGAGGCGCTGCGCGACGACCTGCTGCCGCGAGAGTCCGTGCGCGTGCACACCCGCTACGCGGAGGCGCTCGAGGCGACGGGCACGGCGTCGGCGGCCGACGTCGCCTCGCACTGGATCGCGGCCCGTGACGCGTCGCGTGCACTCGACGCGTCGCTCGCGGCGATGGGCGAGGCCCGCCAGACCCTCGCGACCGTGGCCATCGCGGAGTTCGGCGAGCAGTGCCTCTCGCTCTGGGATCAGGTGCCGGATGCCGCGGAGCGCGCTGGGCGCGATCGGGCGGCACTGCTGCTCGAAGTCGCCGACGCGCACTGGAACAGCGCAGAGGTCGAACGCGCGCTCCAACGATGCAACGATGCGCTCGCGGCGTGCGATCGCGCTGATGTCGTGCTCCGCGCTCGCGCACTGACCCTCAAGGGCCGCGTCATGACCGAGTTGGGAATGCTCGGCAGCCGGGAGATCCTGCTCGAGGCGGTCGCGCTGCTCGATGAGTGGCACCCCGAAGAGGTCGAGCAGCGCGCCCGCATCAACGTCTGGGTCGGCGCACTGTGTTCGAACGACGGCGACACCGCGCAGGCGATGACGTACATGCGGCGGGCGGTGCAACTCGTCGGGCAGGTCACCCCCGGAGCGACGCGCGCGTCGACCGAAGCGCTGCTCGGCCGGCTGCTCGTGCTCGCAGGCGAGGTCGATGAGGGATTCGCACTGTTCGAGTCGGGGCGTCGCGCCGAGTGGGGGGAGTCGACCGATCGCTACCGCTGGGTGTCGGCCGTCACCGACGTCTACCTGCAACTCGGCCGCTACGACGAGGTGATCGACCTCGTCGATGACGCGGTCGAGGCGAGCCGCATCTCGGGCCGCGAGCGCATGTGGGGCACGGCGGTCGCCGCCAACGCCGTGCAGGCGATGTACGAACGCGGCGAGTTCGAGCAGGCCGATGAGCTCTTGCGGCACGGGCGCGCTCTCGGGTTGTCGCCGATGGTCGACGTCTTCAGTCAAGAGCTGCTCGTGCAATCCCTCGTCTGGCGCGACGACGCCGCCGGGGCGGAGGCCGAGATCGAAGGCAAGCGCGAACTGCTCGGGCGATTCGCTGAGACCGACGCGCAGAGCCGGGTCGCGCAGGCCCTGATCTTCGGGTGGTCGGCCTTCGTGCTGGGCGATCTCGGTGGCGCGTGGGATGCGGTGACCGCCGTGCCGCGAGCCGAAATCGTGGGGCTGCCGGGCGCGGGCATGCAGGCGCTCGTGCTCACGGCGGCGGTGCTCACCGCCCGTCGTTCGCGTGGCGGCGAGCCGTCGGAAGCGGATGCCGCTGCGATCATCGCGAGCATTCGTGCCACGTTCGACCAACTGCCCGACTGGGACACGGTGCCGCGTTGGCGCGCCGTGTTCGAAGCCGAGGTGACCGAGGCCGCCGGAGGATCGGCGGGCGTCGGCAGCGACCCTGCGGCGTGGGCGGCGGCCGCGGCTGCGATCGACCATCCGACGATCCCGGTGTACGTGCTGCCCTATGTACTGCTGCGGCAGGCGCAGGCCGAGCATGCGGTCGGCGATCGAACCTCCGCCGGGCAGACGGCTTCCCGCGCGGTGCGTGCGGGCGAGGCATCCGGTGTCGTGCTCTTCGCGCGCCTCGCCCGCGAATTCAGTGAGCGGGCGGGGCTGGGCATCGGGCGCGGCGCCCGTGCCGGTGGTGGGGAAGGCGGGGTCGTTGCCGACCTCACCGAGCGCGAGGCGCAAGTGCTCGATCTCGTCGCCGAAGGGCTCTCGAACGGGCAGATCGGCGAACGGCTCTTCATCTCGACGAAGACGGCGAGCGTGCACGTCTCGGCCATTCTGCGCAAGCTCGGCGTCTCGTCGCGCACCGAGGCGGCCGTGGTCGCCGAGCGGTCGCGATCGGCGCGATCGGCCCACCCGGCGGCCGGCTCGGTCGAGGGCGAGAACTGAGTCGCGCCCCGCGGAGACGGATGCCTCGCGGCGCGCCGCCCCGCTGCGAGACATCCGCTCATCGTGGTTCGACTACTGCAGACTGCGCCGTGAACGCCACGACGGTCGCGGGGCCGACGAACGTGCCGATGAACCCGAATCCGCGGTCGTGCGCGCGGCGGCGCAGGGGCGCACTTCGTCGCCGACCGCGATCGAGCCCGTCGACTGCGGCACCATGAGCACCCCGAACCAGGTCTTGCCGTCCCATCGGCGATGCTTCGCGAGCGTGCGGATCGGCTCTTTGCCGCGCGCGAGCGTCTCGGGGTCGATCGTCGTCATCACGCAGCGGTCGCAGACCGTCGTGATGCGGAACCGCACCTCGCCGAGGTCGACGAACGGCCACGTGTCTTCGGCGAACGGCTCGTCGCCGTCGATGACGATGTTCGGGCGGAATCGCAGCATGTCGAGGCGCGGTGTCGCCTCGTCGGTCCATGCGTCGAGCTGGGCGAGCGAAGCCTCGCTCGCGAGCAGCACGGGCCCTGCGTCGGCGAGCGTCAGCCGGTCGTCGGGCAGGCCGCCGTGCTTCGGGTTCACCGTGCGCTCGCGGGGGTCGGGCTGCCAGACGAGCCGTGCCTCGATGCCGAGTCGGGCGCGCAGCCAGGCGTCGGCCTCGACGCCTGCGGGCAGCGCGGCGCCCTGACGCGTGTGGCCGACGGGGATCGGCGCGGCATCCGTCGGGCGGTCGACGCGGAGCGGGTCACCCGCACGGCCTCCGCCGCCTGCTCCCGCGCTTCCGCGCTCGCCGAGCAGCAGCCCGCCGTCGGCGAGCAACTCGGCGGTCAACCCGAGCATCCCGTTGTGTTCGCGAGCCGTGACGGGGGCGCCGGATGCATCGACGACACCCCACCGGCGGTCGCCCGCGAGACCCCATGGCAGCACCTCGGCGGCGTCGACGTCGACACCCGCGAACGACTTGACGGGATGGATCCGGAGACGCGTCACCTGCATTCGAGCATGCTAGCGCGAGCTCACACCCACGACCGGCGCGCCGCCTCGGCGCCCAGCTGCAGCCCGGTCGTGACGCCGGCGGTCTCCATGAGTTCGGCGGCCCGCCGAGGCGGCCGCCGCGAAGAAGAAGTGATCGAGCTGGGGCTCGAGCGATCTTCGTCGCTCGGGCCTCAGCGGTTGCGGCGGCGGCGCGGCTCGTCGAGGCCGATGTGCACGCGAGTGCGCTTGCGCTCGAACACGATGAACGCGGCACCGATCGCCCAGAGCGGCAACTGGGTGAGGAATGCGACACGGAACGCCTCGAGGCTGTAGGTGTCGGGCGTGCCGGCGCCCTGTGCATCCATCGCGAGACCGATGAGCAGGATCGCGAGGAGGGCCGCGAGGAACCCGCCGACGTTGACGATGCCCGTCGCCGTGCTCAGCCGGTGGCTCGGATTGAACGTGCGGGCGTGGTCGAAGCCGATCATCGACGCCGGGCCGCCGGTGCTCAGCGCGAGTGCGAGCGCGAAGAGCAGCCACAGCGGCGACGGGCCGGGCCACAGGATGACGGCGAGCCACGCGACGACCTGGATGCCGATGATCGGCAGCACGAGCAGGCGCGAGCGCCGTGTCGGGTGCCGACTCGAGAGTGCGCCGATGACGGGGCCGACCACCATGCCCGCGACGACGTAGACGCTGAAGATGAGCGAGGCCATCGCCGGGGTGAGTCCCTCGCCGACGGTGAGGAACGGGAAGCCCCACAGGAGGATGAACGCGGTGCCCGAGAAGGGCGTCGTGAAGTGCGACCAGAACGCGAGCCTGGTGGCGGGGTGCGCCCACGACTCGGTGAACCCCTGGCGCAGGTCGGCCGACGAGGTGACGGCGTGCATCGCACCGGTCGCGGTGTCGATGCTGACGTCGGTGTCGCGACCGGGCGGTCGGTTGCGGATGACGGCGAGGGTCAGCACGCTGAACAGCACGCCGAGTCCCGCGAGGCTGCCGAAGGCGATCGTCCAGTCCGTCGCGTGCAGCAGCGCCGCCATGGGCAGGATCGCGAGCAACTGCCCGGTCTGACCCACGATGCCGGTCAGTTGCACCATGAACGGTGCCCGCTGCTCGGGGAACCAGACGGCGACCACGCGCAGCACACTCGGGAAGATCGCCGCGTCGCCCGCGCCGAGCAGCACGCGGGCGAGGATCGCCGTGCCGACGTCGGGGGCGAGCGCCATCACGAGCTGACCCGCCGCCATCACGAACATGCCGATCGTGATGATGGGACGCGCGCCGAACCGGTCGAGCAGGATGCCGACGGGGATCTGCATCGCGCCGTAGACGAAGAGCTGGATCACCGCGAACATCGAGAGCGTCGAGGCATCCGCATCGAATCGCACGGCCGCATCGACGCCCACTGCCGAGAGCGACGTGCGGTTCGTGACCGACAGCATGTATGCCGCGACCCCGACACCCCACACGAGCCAGAGGCGCCAAGGGCGCACCGGGTTGGGAACGAGCGTCACGAGGCCTTCACTCCGTCTGTTGCGACGACGAGCGGTGCGTGCCGTCGCTTCCAGCGTATCCCGACGAGCGGATGCCCCGCCGAGCGGATGACCCGCCGTGACGCGTCACGGCGGGTCATCCGGTCGACGCGCGCCCGTCAGTCGAGCAGGTGATCCAGTGCGCGGCCCATCCACGCGGCTCGAGCGCCCGCGTCGGTGATGCCCTCGAACCCGAAGCCGGCCGTCAGCGACCCCGGCGTGGCCACCACCGCGGCCTCGGGGAATCCTGCCGCCGTCGTGATGATGAAGTTGTTCGGGTTCGGCGCGCTGCCGGGCGGAGGACCGGTGACCTCCCACCCGCCGGTGTCGCCGCCCTCGAACGACGTCGTGCCCTGGCCGGTCGACACCTCGATGTCGTCGACGAACACGCCCAGGCCCTGGGTGGCCCAGTCGCTGACGTACCCGATGGACACCTCGGCCTGGCCGCCGGCGAACGCCGACAGGTCGACCGACCACTGCTGCCAGCCGCCCGAGTTGCCGGACGCCGCCGACCACGAGCCGGTGGTGCCGGTCGGGGTGCAGGTCAGGTCGGCGTTGAGCGTCTGGTAGTGGTCGAGCTGCGGGTGCAGGTCGCGCCAACCGGCCGGGCAGCTCTCGCCGGTGCTGTCTATCGTGTTCCCGTTGGTGTCGGGCAGCGTCGTCCAGTCGTCACCCCCGGCCGTACGTGCTTCGACGACCAGGTGATCCCACTCGGCCTCGGTGTCGTACGACGTCCAGAACGACATCGTGGCACCGTTCGCCGGTACATCGATCGTGTTGGTCAGGCGCTTGTACGACACGTCTCCGATCTGCGAGTAGGCGTACGCGTCGCCGGTGTGCGGCTCGAACGGGCCCCCCTCACGATCCCACCTTCCCGCGACCCAGCTCTCGAACTGCGGGTACACGGCCGGGTCGAGGATGCCGCTCGTCGTGATGAACGAGTTGCTGTGGTTCTGGTTCGCAGCGCTGTCCGCTCCGTTGAACCCCCAGTTCAGCCCGGTGAACGGGGCGTCGACTCCGAGGACGTCGAGGAGGCCCTCATCCGTGGTGCCGGCATCGTCGACGATGAGGTACGCGCCGAGCCAGTACTGCATCATGTCGTTCGTGAGGTCGCCCGACCCGCCGAGCTGACGGCAACGGACCTCCACCGCCGGATCCGCGTGGCACTGGGCGTTCGCCGCGGTCGGGTCGTACAACTGGTTGCCGGCGGCGCCCGTCGCCGTGTACTGGGTGCCGGCGTACTTGCCGGTGTAGAGCACCTTGCCGCCCTCGTTGAGGAAGTCGCGAACTTCGAGGGTGTTGTCCATCGCCAACCTGGAGGCATTGCCACCGGCCCATCCGGGTTCGCGGGTGACGATGTCGTCGCCGGTGTACCAGATGACCGCGTCGTAGTGCGAGAGCACACCCAGGGCGTCAGGCGCCGTGCGCCCGCGCGCGTCGACGTCGTAGACGTCGTAGCCCGTGCCGTTGGCGTCCAGTGCGGCCTGGTAGTAGCCGAGGTAGTTCGGCCCGCCGGCCTGTACCGGCGAGGCGCCCGTGTAGTCCTCCGCCGCCATGATCAGGACGTCGTCGGTGGATTCCTCGACCGCCCGATAGGTGAACGACTCGCTCGACTCCCCACCGCCTTCGAACCAGACCTCGACGTCGTCGCCCGGGCTGGTGCCGGTGACGAGGCCGCTCATGGTGTGGAAGTACACGCCGGTCGTGCCGCCGTAGCGGTCACCACCTGCCCATTCCTCGGTCGGGGCGGCGACCGCGGGGCCGCCGTTGATCGAGTACTTCAGCGTCACGTCGCCCAGACTGCGCTTGGCGATGACCCGCACCTCTTGCGGGTCGCCGTACGAGTAGTCGAACGTGAAGTTCACCTGGGGCAGACCGTCTTTGTAGGTGTCGTCGCTCTGCAGGTAGAAGGGCTTGGTCTCGAGGCCCAGGTGCGACACCGGGTTGGCCGGGTCGGCCGCCGAGTTCGCCACGTCGAGCGCGAAGGGCAGGGCGCGCTCGAACTCCGCCTGCACCTGCGCCTCGTCGTCGGGGAACACGAACCCGCCACCGTCGTCGCCCTCTCCGAGCTCCGGCGTCCAGGCCAGCGTGCCGCGCTGGGTGTGCGCGTAGTCCGTGGTCTCGCCGTTGGTCACGTACAGCACGTCCGACGAGAGGCCCGGCTCGAAGTCGGCGATCGCCGGGTTGTCGCGGTTGCCCGAGAGTGCGTAGTAGATCGGGTCGTCGGCGGTCGGCGTGCCGGTCTGCCAGCCCTCTGCGTACAGCAGCCACTGGCCGAAGGAGTGGTAGTTGACCTGGAACGAGAAGTGGGCACGGTCGAACAGCGACATCATCGCCTGCGTCTCGGGCTCGGATCCGGCCGACGGGCCGCGGTAGGTGTCGCTCGAGATCTGCGACGACGAACCCTCCTCGTCGTATGCGAAGTGCTCGGGGTAGTTGCGGTTGGGGTCGACGCCGTCGGCCCGCGTGATCTGACCGTCGTTGTCGTTGTCGCGCAGGTTCTTCCGCCAGAGCCGCTCGTGGTCGAACGTGTACTGGTACCCGTCGGGGTTGGCCACGAGGACGAACCACAGCTCGTTGTTCTTGAGCAGGTTCTTGGTGGCCGTGTCGTTGGCCCGCCAGCCGTCGATGAACGAGTTCAGCAGCCGCCGGTTCACCTCGGTGGAGATCCACTCCCGAGCGTGCTGGGTCGAGCTGTACAGCACTGCCGGACGCGTTCCGTCCGCCTGGCCCCTCGCGCCCTGAGTCAGCTTCAGCGCGATGATCTCGCGGCCCTGACCGGTGTGGCCGAGCACCACGAGCTTGACCAACTGCGGGTTCTGCTTGGCGAGGCGGTAGAGCTCATCGCGGATGCCGCCCTTCTCATCCCACGACCGCCAGACCTCGTACCCGGCTGCAGCCTGCTCGTCGGCCAGCTGTTTCGCCGACTTGCCGTTCTTGTTCTTCTTGACCTTGACGTCGAGACCGCGGGCCTGCAGGCCCTTCGCCTCGCTCGCGGTGAGCACCAAGTCGAGGCTCACGCCGGCATCGGTGGCCCTGCTGTCGGCCACGTCGAAGCCGCCGGCGGCGATCTCCGCCGCGTCGGCAGCGCTCACATCGGCCGTGTACATGTCGAGAGCGCCGGCATCATCGTCGGCGGCGTTCGCGCTGATCGGGCCGAGCATCGAGAACGCCAGCGCAAGCGTGGCGACGCCGAAGACGAGGCGATTGGGAGTGAAACGTCCAGCCATGACGACTCCTTCGGCCCGTCTCCGGCCAGAACGAGAGTGGCGTCGTCGTCACGGGTACCCGACATTCGTCACGTTTCTGGTGCTCACTGCGGACCCTAGGCGTTAGCCTCCTGCGGCCGGCCGCGATTGTCAAGATGCGCACGGTGGTGACGACGCGGCGCCCGATGAACGGCGACGGCCCGCCGGAACCTCGTTGAGGCCTCCGGCGGGCCGTCTGGGCGCCGCGACTAGACGTTCGCGGTGTCGGACTCCGACTCGGACTCGTCGGCCTCCGGCGTGACGACCACGCCGTCGCCCTCAGCGAGCTCCGCGTCGAGGTCGGTCGCCGCCTGCTCGAACTGCGAGTTGTAGAGCCGGTAGTACGCGCCCTTGGCGGCGATGAGCTCGTCGTGGGTGCCCTTCTCGACGATGTCGCCGTGCTCCATCACGAGGATGAGGTCGGCATCGCGGATCGTCGACAGCCGGTGCGCGATCACGAACGACGTGCGCCCCTCGCGGAGTGCCGCCATCGCATGCTGCAGCAGCACCTCGGTGCGGGTGTCGACCGAGGAGGTCGCCTCGTCGAGGATGAGCACCGACGGCTGCGCCACGAACGCGCGGGCGATCGTGATGAGCTGCTTCTCACCCGCGGAGACGTTCGACGCATCCTCGTCGAGCACGGTGTCGTACCCGTCGGGCAGCGAGTGCACGAACCGGTCGACGTACGTCGCCTTCGCCGCAGCGACGATCTCGTCGTCGGTGGCGTCGGCACGGCCGTAGCGGATGTTCTCGCGGATCGAGCCGGCGAACAGCCACGGGTCCTGCAGAACCATGCCGGTCTTCTCGCGGACGTCGTGGCGCGTGAGCTCGGCGATGTCCTGCCCGTTGAGCAGGATGCGCCCCGAGTCCAACTCGTAGAACCTCATGATGAGGTTCACGAGCGTCGTCTTGCCTGCGCCGGTCGGGCCGACGATCGCGACCGTCTGCCCGGGCTCGACCCGGAACGACAGATCCTTGATGAGCGGGCGATCGGAGTGGTACGAGAACGCGACGTGCTCGAACACGATCGTGCCGTCGCCGTCGACCGGCGCAGGGGCGTCGGCCGCATCGGCCTGCTGCTCTTCGGCGTCGAGCAGCTCGAACACGCGCTCGGCCGAGGCCGTGCCCGACTGCACCACCGCGGCCATGCCGCCCAGCTGCGACAGCGGCTGCGAGAACTGCTGCGAGTACTGGATGAACGCCTGCACGTCGCCGAGGCGCAGCGCACCGGCCGCGACCATGATGCCGCCGAGCACGGCGATGCCGACGTACTGCAGGTTTCCGACGAAGGTCATCGCGGGCATCATGATGTTCGACAGGAACTGGGCCTTGAAGGATGCCTCGTACAGCTCTTGGTTCTCGGCCTTGAACGCCTCGCGGCTCGACTCCTCGCGGCCGTACACCTTGACGAGCGCGTGACCCGAGAACGACTCCTCGACGCGGGCGTTGAGTCGGCCGACCTTGCGCCACTGGGTGCCGAAGGCCTTCTGCGACTTCGGCCCGATGATGCCGAAGATCACGCCCATGAGCGGCAGCGAGACGAGCGCCACGAGCGAGAGCTGCCACGAGATCGTGAACATCATGATGAGCACGCCGATGACGGTGAGCACGTTGGTCAGTGCGCTCGAGAGCGACTGCTGCATCGTCTGGGTGATGTTGTCGATGTCGTTCGTCACCCGCGAGATCAGCTCGCCGCGCTGCACCTTGTCGAAGTAGCTGAGCGGGAGGCGGTTGACCTTCGCCTCGACGTCTTCGCGCAACTGCCACATGGCGCGAACCATGACGACGTTCACGATGTAGCCCTGAACCCACATGAGGATGGACGACGCGATGTAGAGGAACAGCACGAGGATCACGACCCGGCTGAGCGCGACGAAGTCGATGCCCTCGCCCGGCACGAGGTTCATCGCCTGCACCATGTTGGCCTGGTCGGTCTGACCGGCGGCGTTCAACTGGTCGACGACCTGCTGCTTCGTGACGCCGGCGGGCATCTGCGCCGAGATGAATCCCTCGAAGATGAGGTTCGTCGCCTCGGCGAGCACCTTCGGCGCCCACACCGTGAGCACGACGCCGATGGCGCCGAGCAACGACGCGAAGGCGAAGCCGAAGGCGTGCGGCTTCAGCACGCCGAGCAGGCGCCCGAACGACTTGCCGAAGTTCGCGGCCTTGCCGGGCGCGACACCGCCGCTCCAGTCGTCGGCGCCGAGTCGGGCCTGTTCGGCCATCTCGAGTTCGAGCTGGTCTTCTTCTGACAATGGGGTCGGGCTGGTCATCGTGCGGCCTCCACTCCGAGCTGGGATTCGACGATCTCGCGGTACGTCTGGCACGTCTCGAGCAGTTCGTCGTGCGTGCCGATGCCGACCGCGACGCCGTCGTCGAGCACGACGATGCGGTCGGCGTCGGTGATCGTCGACACGCGCTGTGCCACGACGACCTTGGTCACGCCCGGCAGTTCGCGCCAGAGCGCCTGCCGGAGTCTCGCGTCGGTCGTCAGGTCGAGCGCCGAGAACGAGTCGTCGAAGACGAGGATGTCGGGGTTGTGCACGATCGCCCGCGCGATCGCGAGCCGTTGGCGCTGGCCGCCCGAGACGTTGGTGCCGCCCTGCGCGATCTTCGCCTCGAGCCGCCCCTCCATCTCTTCGACGAAGTCGCGGCCTTGTGCGATCTCGAGCGCGCGCCACAGTTCGTCGTCGGTGGCGTCTTCTCGGCCGAAGCGCAGGTTCGACGCGATCGTGCCGGTGAAGAGGAACGGCCGCTGCGGCACGAGTCCGATGCTCTTCCACAACAGGTCGAGGTCGGCGTCGCGCACGTCGACGCCGTTCACGAGCACGCTGCCCTCGGTCGTGTCGAACAGGCGGGGCAGCAGCGAGACGAGCGTGGTCTTGCCGGCGCCGGTCGAGCCGACGACGGCGAGCGTTTCACCGGGTTCGGCCTTGACGGTGATGCCGCTGAGCACGGGGTGCTCGGCGCCGGGGTAGGTGAAGCCGGTGCCGCGGAACTCGACCGTGCCGGGCGTCGGGAACACGGTCACCGGGTTCGTCGGCCGCTCGAGCGTCGACTTCACGTCGAGCACGGCGCCGATGCGGTCGGCCGAGACGGCAGCGCGCGGGATCATGATCGTGATGAAGCTCGCCATCATGACGCCCATCAGGATGAGCATGACGTACTGCATGAAGGCGAAGAGCACGCCGATCTCGGTGTTGCCCTCGTCGACCTCGATCGCGCCGAACCAGATGACGCCGACGAGCGTGACGTTCAGCACGAGCATGACGAGCGGGAACATCAGCACGAAGAGCGAGCCGACCTTGCGGCCGACCACCATGATGTCGGTGTTCGCCTCGCGGAAGCGCGCCTCTTCGATGTCTTCGCGCACGAAGGCGCGAACGACGCGGATGCCCGTGAGCTGCTCGCGCATGATGCGGTTCACGCCGTCGAGCTTCACCTGGTACGAGCGGAACAACGGCACCATGCGCCAGATGATGATGCCGGCCACGATCAGGAGCACCGGCACTGCGACCGCGATGATCCAGCTGAGGCCGACATCGACCGACAACGCCTTGTAGATGCCGTAGAACGCCATGATCGGTGCGGCGACGAGGAAGGTCGAGCCCATCATCGCGAGCATCTGCACCTGCTGCACGTCGTTCGTGTTGCGGGTGATGAGCGAGCCCGGCCCGAAGGTCGACACCTCGCGTTCGGAGAAGGCCGACACGCGCTCGAAGACGTCGTCGCGGATGTCGCGGCCGAGCTTCATCGCGGCCATGGCGGCGAACCACGTGGCGACGATCTGGGTGACGATCTGCAGCAGCGACATGCCGAGCATGACGGCGCCGGACTGCCAGATGACGTCGGTGTCGCCCTTGGCGACACCGTCGTCGATGATCTGCGCATTGAGCGTCGGGAGCTGGAAGTTGGCGTAGGCGGCGACGATTTGGAACGCCAGCACGCCGACGAGGAGAGGCCAGTACGGCTTCAGATATCGGAAGAGCAGTTTTGCGAGCACGGGATGGACTCCGGGATTCGATCGTGTCGGTACGGAGGGACGTTCTATTGTGCAGCGTGCCGCCGACAACCGCGTACGCGGTGGGCGAACGCCGAGATTCACGATATATCGCGTCCGGCGAGAAGACACGATATATCGTGTTCGCGCCCACCGCAAGCGCGCGCGAGAATGACGGTGGAGGTCGCGATGACGAGCACCCACGAAGTCCGGAACCAGGTACCACCGCGAGACGGGGTCGACGAGTTCGGCGCGAACGTCCCGCTCGTCGAGGCGGTCGCCAGATGGGGGCGGGATGCCGCGGCCCACGCCGCTCGCGCGCCGGCACCCGGCCCCGGCCCCGACTCCGGCCCCGACTCCGCACTCGCCGAGATCGGCGCGTTCGTCGGCTCCGCGCGGTTCCAGCGCGACGCCGAGCGGGCGAACACGCACCCGCCGGTGCTGCACGCCTTCGACCGCTGGGGCCGGCGCATCGACGAGGTCGAATACGACGACGCCTACCACCGGGTCATCGGCGCGGCCGTCGCCGCCGGCGCGCACACGGGCGCCGCCGCTGCGCCCGGCCCCGGCGCGAACGTCGATCGGGCGGCGGCCTTCCTCCTCTTCGCGCAGGTCGAGCCCGGACACGCCTGCCCGGTGTCGATGACGCACGCGGCGGTGCCGACGCTCGAGCTCGCGGCATCCGGCCTTCGAGACGAATGGATGCCCCGGCTGCTGCGCCGCTCGTACGACCCTGCCCTCTCGGTGACGAAGGCGTCGGCGCTCGTGGGCATGGCGATGACCGAGAAGCAGGGCGGATCCGACGTGCGCGCGAACACGACGCGCGCCGAGCGCCGCGCCGGATCGGGATCGAGCGGCGGCTCGCGTTCGTGGGGCGCGGAGTACGGGCTGACCGGCCACAAATGGTTCTGCAGCGCGCCCATGAGCGACGCGTTCCTCGTGCTCGCGCAGGCGCAGCACGGGCTCAGCTGCTTCTTCGTGCCGCGCGTGCTTCCCGACGGCTCGCGCAACGTGTTCCGCATCGAGCGCCTGAAGGACAAGCTCGGCAATCGGTCGAACGCGTCGAGCGAGATCGAGCTCGACGGTACGACGGGTTGGCTCATCGGTGACGAGGGGCGCGGCGTCGCGACGATCGTGCAGATGGTCACGCGCACCCGGCTCGACTGCGTGATCGGCTCGGCCGCCGGCATGCGGCAGTCGGTCGCCGAGGCGGCCTGGCACGTGCGGCACCGGCGCGCGTTCGGCGAACTGCTCGTCGATCAGCCGGCGATGGCTGCGGTCGTCGCCGACCTGGCGCTCGAGTCCGAGGCGGCGACGCTCACGGCGATGCGGCTGGCGCGCTCGTACGACAGCGATGCTGACGGCGCGGAGCAGGCGTTTCGGCGCCTGGCGACCGCGGTGTCGAAGTACTGGGTGTGCAAGCGCGGGGCAGGTCACGCCGCCGAGGCGCTCGAGTGCCTCGGCGGCAACGGGTACACCGAGGCGTTCCCGCTCGCGCGCCGCTATCGCGAGCAGCCGTTGCTCGCGATCTGGGAGGGCTCGGGAAACGTCATCGCGCTCGACGTGCTGCGCGTGCTCACGCGCGAGCCCGAGGCGTTCGAGGCGTTCTTCGCCGAGGTCGAGGAGGCGGTGGGGGAGTCGGCGGTGTTCGACCGCGCACTGCAGTCGGTGCGCGGGCTGGTGGTCGAGCTGACGGCGACGGATGCCTCGGGCGCCGCCCTGCTCGCACGTGACCTGACCGAGCGGCTGGCACTCGTGCTGCAGGGATCGCTCCTGCTGCGGTACTCGCCCGGCGGCGTCGCCGACGCCTTCGTGCGCACGCGTCTCGGCGATGAGGGCGGTCGGCAGTACGGGGTGCTGCCGCGCAGGGCGGATCTCGAGGGGATTCTC
Organism: Agromyces sp. NPDC055520; assembly: GCF_053619715.1. Lineage (NCBI taxonomy): Bacteria > Bacillati > Actinomycetota > Actinomycetes > Micrococcales > Microbacteriaceae > Agromyces > Agromyces sp. NPDC055520. Next base: position 78,042 of record NZ_JBSHJY010000008.1, read on the forward strand.
GCCCGGGCGTGAGCGTGGGCCCGGGCGTGAGCGCGGGCTACCGCGCCGCTGCGAACGTCGACTCGTAGAGCGCGCGCAGCCCCGGGCGGTCGCCGGCCGCGAACGCCGCTCGCTGTCGTGCGGCACCGGTGCCGTCGCGAAGCAGCCGGGCGACGCCGTCGCGCACGAACTCGAGATCGCCGGCCGCCTCGAGCGCCGCGCGCAGTGCGCCGATGCTGCGCCCCAGCACCTCGCCGGCGGGCCGGAGCTCGGCGAGCACGGGGTCGAACACATCGCCCTGCAGGCCGACGTGCGCCGAGTGCATGAGCGACGCGTTCAAGAGCTCGGGCCCGGGCGCCGCCTCTGCGACTGGTTGAACCGCTGCGGCCCCGCCCATCGACTCGTCGAGCACGCACGTGACGAGGGCTCGGAAGAGGGCCGCGAGCAGCACCGACGACCAGGCCTCGAGCTGCGCGTCGGCAACGCGGATCTCGATCGTCGGCAGGTGCGACGAGAGCCGGGCGTTCCACATGATGACGGCCTGGTCTTTCACCCCGCCGACGCCGATGAGCCGCTGCAGGCGCCGCTCGTAGTCGGCGCCGTCGCGGAAGACCGGTGGGCAGCCCGCCGTCGTCCAGCGGCGCTGCGCGACGTTGCGCCAGCTCTCGAACCCCGTATCGTGGCCGCGCCAGATCGGCGAGTTGCCGGTGAGCGCCGAGAAGAACGGCAGCCAGGTGCGTGTGACGTTGAGTGCGCGCACGCCGGCGTCGTGATCGGGCACGCCGACGTGCACGTGCAGACCCTGGATCTGGTGGTCGGCGATGACCCCGCCCATGTCGTCGACGATGCGCAGATATCGCGGCAGCTCGGTGACGGTCGGGAAGGAGTGCGCGTCGGGCGGCATGCCCACGCTCGCGACCGTCACTCCGAGCCGGTCCGCCTCGGCCGCGAGCGCGCGCCGGAAGCCGACGAGGGAGTCGAGGGCCGACGCCGTCGAGGTGAACACCGCAGAGGCGTGCTCGATCTGCGACGCGAGGAACTCCCGGTGCGTGATGCGCGCCCACTCCGCACGGGCCATGAGGTGGTCGAAGGCGCCCGCGGCGACATCCGACGGGCGAAGGGTTCGGGGGTCGAGGAAGACGAACTCCTCTTCGATGCCGAACGTGGACTCCGCTGTCACCGAGGCCACCTCCCCGCGCGCGATGCAGACGATCGAACTCTCCTCATCCGCGGTGCGCGTGTCAAGCCCCGAGGTCGCTCGGCCCCTCGAACGCGGGGTGCGCTCGGTGCTTCGTGCACCGGCCGATGGGTGCGCCGGCCGAAGAGTGCGCCTGGCGATGAGTGCGAGCGGCCTCAGCGAACGAGCAGGTTCGCGATGCCCGACACGATGCTCGACAGCACCGAGAGGCCGACGAGTGCTCCCGTCACGATCCACGCGGTGCGCTTGTGCTCGTCGTACCCCTCGAGCGCTCGCCCGTCGCGGTCGCGCTGGGCGCCGGTCAGCACGAGCAGCAGGTCGACGAGCACCCAGACGCCGAGCCCGCCGAGCGTGAGCAGCTTCGCGATCGCGGTGCCGATCTTGCCGAGGTAGAACCGGTCGGCGCCCCAGAACCCGAGCAGCATCGCGAACAGCCAGGTCGCGATGAACGTGCGACCCGCCGAGCGGTACGGCTCGTAGGAGAACTGCCCGGCGGCGGGCGCGGCGCCGTGGGCGGGAGGGAGCGGTGCGGTGGTCTGCTCCTGGAGGGTGTATCCGGGGGGAGCCGGCAGCGTGTAGGCCGGGAACTCGGCGGCGGCCGGCGGTGCGAACGACGTCGCCGGCGGCGCGAACGGGGAGGCCGGCGGTGCGTACGGCGCGGCTTGGCCGAGGGGCGGCTGCGGCGAGAACCCGGCGGGCCGGGCCATCGTGTACTCGTCGACGTCGTCGCCAGGATCGTCGTCGGCGGAGTGGTCGTACTGCGCGGTTGCACCGAAGGCCGGCGGAGCGCTCGGCGGTGTCGCCGCGGGCAGCGGGTTCGGCGCGACATCCGCCGGTCTCGAAGCCGTGTGGGGCGTCCAGCCGGCGCCGTCCCAATAGCGCAGCAACGCGGCATCCGACTCGTCGTCGTACCAACCGGCCTCAAGCGACACGTTCGCTCCTCTCTTTCTGCTGCATGCGAACGGCGCGCACCGAGAGCTGCACCGCCGCGATCACGATGAGGGCCGAGAACAGCCAGGTCGACACCTCGGGCGACATGAGGTGCGCGATCGCGACGCCGCCGAATGAGGCGATCGTCGCCGCGACGCCCGCGATGAGACCGGCGCGCAGATCGACCACGCCGCCGCGGGCGTTCGTGACAGTGCCGCTGATCGCGGTGGGGATCATCACCGCGAGCGAGGTGCCCTTGGCGACGAGATCGCTCATGCCGAACAGGATGATGAAGGCGGGCACCATCACGAGGCCGCCGCCGATGCCGAACAGACCGGATGCCACGCCCACGACGAACCCGAGGGCGACCATGCCGACGATGGTGGGCGCATCGAGCTCGAGCCCCGCCGCGGCGCGCTCGGGCACGTCGAGCAGCATGCGCACGGCGACGGCGACGATGAGGGCGATGAACATCCACCGCAGCCACCCGAGGGGAAGGCGCCGCAGCAGGCGAGCGCCGATCCACGAACCGATGATGCCGCCCGCGGCCACGAACAGGGCGGGGATCACGGCGACCTCGCCACTCGCGAAATAGGCGATCGAACCGACGATCGCCGTCGGCACGATCGCCGCGAGCGAGGTCGCCGAGGCGCGGCGCTGATCCATGCCGGCGAAGGTCACGAGCAACGGCACCATGACGATGCCGCCGCCGACGCCGAACGCGCCCGACAGCAGACCGCCGATCGCACCGACCACGGCCAGCCGAAGCCACGTGGCACGCCGCTTCCCGGCGGCGGTGGACGAATCGGCGGAAGTCACCCGCCTACTGTACTTGCGCGGCGAGGGCGGTTTCGGGTTCGGATGGGTGCAGTCGCTCGGGCGGATCGAGGTCGGGCCCCGCGGCATCCGTCGCCGCGTGCACGCGCTCGCCCAGCGAGGCGGCCACGAGGCCGGCTCGGCGCACGCCGCGGGCGAGCACCACGATCAGCACGCCGAGCACCGCGCCCGTCGTGTTCATGACGAGGTCGCGCGGGTCGGAGATGCGGGTCGGCTCGGGCAGTTGCACGAGCTCGATGACGACGGTGAAGGCGAGGCCGACGAGCATCGCGAGCGGCCACCGTCGGCGGGGGATGAGCAGCGCCGCCAGCACGCCGATCGGCACGAAGACGGCGACGTTGAACGCGATCTCGCTGAGGTAGCCGGTCGTCCAGGTGACGGGTGCCGTCCACGCTTCGGGGTTCAGGATGCCGCCGTCGAGCTGATGCCCGGCCGTGCGCCACGGCGCCGGACCGATCGTCGCCCACAACACCGCGGCTGCGTATGCAGCAGCGACGAGACCGAGGGGGCGGCGGTTCATGCCCTCGATTCTGCACCCATTCGCTGCGTGCCTGCTGACACCGAGCCGAATCGCGGAACTTCTCGAGAAGTTCGGCCGGATGTCTTCCCAGGTCACGATTCGGTCGCGTAGCGTGTGAACCTGAACGCCACCCGATAGGGTATGTTCACTGATTCCTCCATCAAACGGGCGCTCGCCCGTAGCTCCATCTGATTGCCCGGAGGCGGACCGATCCGCGTGGCATGACCCGATACGAGACGGCGGATGCCTGAGCGCACACCCGCCCCTCGCCCCCGCTCCGTCGGCAACCCGCCGTGCGGGGCAGCGATCGACCGTCGATCGCATCGGGCCGCACCAGCAGCCCATAGGACAGAAGGACAGCAGTATGGCAACCGGAACCGTCAAGTGGTTCAACGCCGAAAAGGGCTTCGGCTTCATCGCTCCCGACGACGGCTCGGCCGACGTCTTCGCGCACTTCAGCGCCATCTCGGGCAACGGCTACCGTTCGCTCGAAGAGGGCCAGAAGGTCGAATTCGAGGTCGCACAGGGCCCGAAGGGTCTGCAGGCCGAGAACATCCGCGGCCTGTAGGCCTCGGCAAGCACCACGCGAACGCCCCCGCAGCACAGGCTGCGGGGGCGTTCGTCATGCCGGCGCGTGGGCGCGTCCGAAAGTTTCCCAGCGCTTGCACATGCGTTGCGACTAGAGTCGAAGCATCTGCAGTGGGTTCTCTCCCACATGACACGGCTGGGAAGCCGATGACCAGTCGGGACGAAGCAACATCTCTCACGCCGAAGCACTCGGTGCGATGACGGCGACGAAGCCCCGCACCGGTTCCTCCCGCAGGTCACTGATCGCGGCGTCTCGCACGCCGGGCCGTTCGGCCCCATGCAGTGCCGCGAACCCCGTGCGACCAGCTCGCACCACGAACTTCCGGCGGCGGACGTCGCCGTCGGAACCCTGCACGGCCTCCTGAGGTCGCGCACGTCGCAGCAGCTTCGGCGGCTCGGCTTTACAGAAGGAAAAGAATATGGCTACCGGAACCGTCAAGTGGTTCAACGCCGACAAGGGCTTCGGCTTCATCGCTCCTGACGACGGCTCGGCCGACGTCTTCGCGCACTTCAGCGCGATCGCATCGGGCGGCTACCGCTCGCTCGAGGAGAACCAGAAGGTCGAATTCGAGACCGCCCGCGGCCCCAAGGGTCTGCAGGCTGAGAACATCACGGTCATTTCGTAAGTTCTCGCATCCCTTTCGATCGGGTGCCGGTGCGCTGAGCGCGCAGGCACCCGATCCACGAGCGGATGTTGCGGCAGCCGCCTCTTCGTGAGGCGTGCGCCGCGGCATCCGCTCTGTGCATTTCTGCGAAGCCCTGTGCACTTCTCGGAAGGCGACCGGGAGACCCGGGCTACTCGGTCGACCGGTTCGTCGAGGATGCCGTTTCAGCGGTTCGCTCGAGTGCGCGAATCAGCGACTGGGCGTCGTAGGGGCCGGTATGCCGGCGTCCGTTGATGAAGAGCGTCGGCACGGCGGTGATGCCCATCGCCTCGGCATCGAGCATGTCGTCGCGTACGCGCCCGGTGACGTTGGGCGAGGTGAGGTCCTCCTCGAACCGCTCGACGTCGAGTCCGAGCTCTTCCGCCAGCCGAACGATGTCCGACGGGCGCTGGTTCTCCTGATCGGCGAACAGGCCGCGCTCGAACTCGAAGAACTTGCCCTGCAGTGCTGCCGCTTCGGACGCCTCTGCGCCGGCGAGGGCGTTCGGGTGGTACTGGGTGAGGGGCGCATGTCGCCAGATGTAGCGGAGCCGGTCGCCGAGCTCGGCGTGCACCTCTTGGATCGACCCCGAGGCCTTGAGGCAGAAGCCGCACTGGAAGTCGCCGTACTCGACGATCGTGTACGGCGCATCGGCAGCGCCGAAGATGTGGTCGCGCTCGGGATCGACGGGCCGTGCGAGCGTCTGGCCCGCGTCGAGGTCCGGACGAGCGGCATCCGAGATCCTGAAGATCACGGTGGCGATGAGGAACGCGATCACCGAAGCCGCGAGCACACCGACGCGGGCAGCGTTCTGCGCCCCGGGGTCGTCGATGGCCAGGTCGACGATGAAGAGCGAGATCGTGAAGCCGATGCCGCAGAGCGCGGCTCCGCCCGCGATGCGATCGAGCGTCAGGCCCGCACCGAACTCGCCCAGGCACAGGACGCGGAGCACCGCGGTTGAGCCGAAGACGCCGACGAGCTTGCCCACGACGAGGCCGACGACGATGCCCCAGGTGAGCGGCGAGCGGGCCGCATCGGCCAGGATCTGGGGACTGACCTGCACCCCGGCGTTGGCGAGTGCGAAGAGCGGGAGGATCACGTAGGCGACGTACGGTGCGTACGCCGATTGCAGTCGTTCGTTGATGGAGATCGATTCGCGCAGGCTGTTCGCCGCCGCCCGGGCGTATTCGGTGTTCGGCGACTGCCGAAACGTGCGCGCGAGGTCGAGCGCGTGTTCGACGTCTCGCCGGTCGGGGCGGTAGACCGGCACGAGCAGCGCGATGGCGACGCCCGCGAGCGTCGGGTGCACACCCGACGCGAGGAAGGCCATCCACACGATGATCGCGAGGGTCGCATAGACCGGTCCGCGACCGCTGCGGAGATAGCGGGTGAAGTAGACGCCGGCGAGGCCGAGGGCCGCGATGACGAGCGGGAGCGGGTTGAAGTCCTCGGTGTAGACGAGGGCGATGATGCTGAGCGCACCGATGTCGTCGACGACCGCGAGGGCGAGCAGGAAGACCCTCAGCCGACCGGGAACGCGCGGGCCGATGAGGGCGAGCGCCCCGATGAGGAAGGCCGTGTCCGTCGAGATCACGATGCCCCAGGCGTGCTCCTGGCCCGACCCTGCGGCGATGAAGACGAACAACAGGGCGGGCACGACCAGCCCGGCGACCGCTGCCACCACCGGCACGATCGCGCGCGACCAGCTCGTGAGCTCTCCGATCGCGAACTCGCGTCGCACCTCGAGCCCCACGGTGAAGAAGAAGATCGCCATCAGCGCGTCGTTGACCAGGGCGTGGAGGGTGAAGTCGAGGTGGATGTCGCCGACGCCGACGCTCAGCCGGGTCTGCCAGAAGCTCTCGTACGAGCCGGTCGCGACGTTCGCCCAGATGATCGCCGCAGCTGTGGCCAGCAGGAGCAGGAGTGCGCTGACCCTGCTCTGGCCTGCGGCACGGATGTGATCGGCGACCGAACGACGCGTTCGAGACCGCGTGTCCATATCCTCCGGGTCGGGCGACCGCTCGATGATGGTCAGGTTGGTCATGGCGAGCATTCTCCTCGGCGCGGGAGAGCGCGACAAGCGCGTCGGCGGTCACCCCGCCGCCAGGACCGAAGCGTCGTCGATCACGAACGAGGTCTGGTCACTCCGCGGGTCGCTCGGCGGGCGGCTCAGCCGACCGCGCCGTCGGCCCCGAACTTCATCGTCTGCGGGTACAGCTCGGCGTTGAACAGGCTGAGCTCCTCGAGACAGGCGGCGATGTGCTCGCTCGCGTAGTGCATCTCGTCCCAGACGCCGAAGAGGGTGATGATCAACTCGCCGCCCGGCGCCGAGATCGGCACGGCGACGAGGTCGTAGTGCGGATCGTCGGAGAGCACGCAGACGCCGCGACCGGCCGCGGCGAGCGCCTGGGCGAGCACGGGCGAGGTCGTTTCGACCGACGCGGTGAACGCGAGTCCGGCCCGGGCCGCGGCCGAGTCCAGCATCTGACGCACTCCATGGGCGCGGCTCATGACGATGATCGGCTCCTGCACGAGTTCGGCGATCGGAATGCTCGGTCGATCGGCGAACGGATGACTCGCCGGCATCTGCGCCCACAGGTAGGCGTGTCCGAGCACCATCGAGCGCAGTTCGGCGGGCGGGATGCGAGTGCCCACGGCGAAGTCGGCGTCGCCTCGCTCGATCGCCGTATAGACGTGTTCGGGCATCGCCTCGATGGCATTGCCGATCACCCCGGCGGAGCCCGAGCGCACGATGAACGGGGAGATCACGTCGGCGACGGTCGTCGGTGCGGCGACGACCGTGAGATCCGACACGGTTCCGCGGGCGATCGACCGGGCCGTCGCGCTCGCCTGCGTCGCCCGCGTGAGCAGGTCTTCGGCGACCGGGAGGAATGCGCGGCCGGCTGCGGTGAGGCTGAGGCCGCGTGCGGATCGCTCGAACAGCTCGAAACCGAGATCGTGCTCGAGTCGACGGATCTGGCGGCTGAGCGACGGTTGCGCGACGTGCACCACCGTCGCAGCGCCGTGCAGCGTGCCGCTCTCGCAGACGGCGAGGAAGTAGCGCAGCAGTCGAAGATCCATCGATGCCTCCCAGGTATCGCTTTGACGGTAACTAAGTATTGGTGCGTTATGGCTCGGCGTCCATAGACTGGCCGAACTTCGCCGCAGAAGCCCGAGTGGCGGCGATCCCACGCAGCAGGAGGCACAGCCATGGCAGTCACCCGAGCGCGCACCCGTCGCGCACTTTCTCTTCTGACCGTCGGGGTCGTCGGCCTCGCCGGCCTCGCAGGATGCGCCGCCGGCGGCACTCCGCCGGCTTCCGACTCCTCGGTGCTGACCGTCGCCGCATCGGCTGCGATCACCACGTGGGATCCGGTGCGCTCCTTCTCGACCGAGGCGCTCTACCTCGGCAATGTCTACGAGCCGCTCCTGTGGAAGAACGCCGAGGGCGCCGCTGAAGAGTTCACCCCCGGCATCGCGGAATCCTGGGAGACGAGCGAAGACGGCCTCACCTGGACCTTCACGATCCGCGAGGGTGCAACGTTCCACGACGGCGAGCCGGTCGACGCCGAGGCCGTGAAGGCGAGCATCGACGCGGCCAAAGACCATGCGGGCGCCTCGTTCATCTGGGCCCCGCTCGAGTCGGTCGAAGCGACCGATGCGACGACGGTGGTCATGCACCTCGCGTACTCCGCACCCATGGACCTCGTCGCCGCGTCGACGTACGGCGCGTGGATCGTCTCGCCGAAGGCGCTCGAAGCCTCGGCCGCCGACGACCAGTACTTCGAGGCGGGCATCGATGCGGGCACCGGCCCCTACACCGTGAAGTCGTACACCCCTGGCGAGAAGGTCGTGCTCGAGGCCTACGACGAGTACTGGAACGAGGATGCGGCGCCGCATTACGACATCGTCGACATCGCGATCACGCCCGACGCCGTCACCGCACAGCAGATGCTGACCTCGGGCGAGGTCGACCTCGCCACGAGCCTGCCGCTCGAGAACATCGACACCGTGGCATCCGACCTCGGCGCTGAAGTGCGCACCGCGAACTCGCCCTTCAACTTCGTCGCCTTCTTCAACACGACCAAGGCGCCGCTCGACGACCCGAAGGTGCGTCGGGCGCTCAGCCTCGCCGTGCCGTACGACGACATCATCGAGGTCGGCGGCGCCGGGTACGGCACGCAGGCGCACGGCCCGGTGCCGAAGGGCATCTTCCCCTACTCCGAAGACGTGCCGCAGTACAGTCAGGACCTCGACGCGGCGAAGGCCCTGCTCGAAGAGGCGGGCGTCGCCGATGGGCTGACGCTGACCCTGACCTACGCATCCGAGAACTCGTCGGAGGCCCGGTTCGTGCCCCTCATCAAAGACGCCTTCGCGAAGATCGGCGTGAACCTCGAGGTGCGCGCCGAGCTGTTCAACCAGCAGTGGGAGAACGCGAAGGCCGACCCGGCCACCGCGCAGGACATCTTCGTCGTCTACTACTGGCCGACCTACAGCGACGCCGGTGCCGACAACCTCTACTCGTTGTTCCACTCGAGCGAGGCGCCGTTCTTCAACCTCAGCTACTGGAACGACCCCGAGTACGACGCCCTCATCGACGAGGCCGGCACCCTGACCGGCAGCGACCGCGAGGCCGCGCAGGCGAAGTACGAAGAGGCGATGAACCGACTCGTCGACCAGGCTCCCGGCATCTTCCTCTACGACGCGCAGGCGGTGAGCATCGCGCCGACCACCCTCGAGGTGGCGGACTTCAACGAGAACTATCCGTTCACGACGTTCTTCGCACCGATCCGCCCCGCGAGCTGAGCCTCGCAGGTCCATCCGGTCGGCCCGGTTCGCCGGGCCGACCGGCCCATTCCCCCCACCTTCAGGAGTCACCATGTTGCGCTTCGTCGCTCGTCGACTCGGCACCGCAGCGCTCGTCGTGCTCGTGCTCACCGTCGTCGTCTTCGTGCTGTCGCGCGTGATCCCGGCCGATCCGGCGGTCGTCTACGCCGGACCGAAGGCCCCGCCCGAGGAGCTCGACCGCATCCGCGAGCAGCTCGGTTTCGATCAGCCGCTCGTCGTGCAGTACTTCCAGTACCTCGGCGGTCTCGTCACCGGCGACTGGGGCAACTCGCTCGCCACCAAGCGCCCCGTGCTCGACGAGCTCGCCGCCCGACTGCCCGCAACGCTCGAACTGCTCTTCGCGGCGATGCTCATCGCCGTGGTGGTCGGCATCGTCCTCGGCGTCGTGGCGGCGAAGCGGCCGGGCAAGGCGCTCGACGGCGCCATCCGCTTCCTCGCCATCGGCGGGGTCTCGATGCCGGCCTTCTGGCTCGGCCTGCTCCTGCAGGTGCTCTTCGTCGGCCGACTCGGCTGGCTGCCGGCGACCGGCCAGTTCAGCACCCAGATCGAGTACGTCTCGCCGATCACGACCGTGACCGGGTTCCCGCTCTTCGACAGCCTGATCACGGGCAACTGGGCCGCCTACTCCGACGGTCTCGCGCACCTCGTGCTGCCGGCGATCACGCTCGCCGCGTACCCGCTCGGCCTCGTCGCCCGCATGACCCGGGCATCGATGCTCGAGGCGCTCGGCCAGGACTACGTCTTCACGGCGAGCGCCTACGGGCTCCGCGACCGGCTCATCCGGTGGAAGCTCGCCCTGAAGAACGCGATGCCGCCCACCATGACCGTCATCGGCCTCGCGGCCGCCTACGCGCTCACCGGCACCTTCTTCGTCGAAGTGGTCTTCAACTGGCCGGGGATCGGTCAGTTCGCGGCCAGCGCCATGCTCGCCGTCGACTACCCGTCGATCATGGCGATCACCCTGCTCGGTGCCGCCGGCTACCTGATCGCGAACTTCGTCGTCGATCTCATTCAGGCACGCCTCGACCCGAGAGTGAGGCTGTCATGACCGCGACGACCGCGCTGCCCGCCTTCGTGCCGATGGGCGGCAGCACCCTCGGCCGCGTGGTGAGGGTGCTGCGCACCGACCGGCTCGCCGCCCTCGGGCTCGCCCTCATCGTGCTGGTCGTCGTGCTCGCCGTCGCCGGGCCCTGGATCGCCCCGTTCCCCGCGCAGGGCTTCGGCGAGACGAGCGTGCCCGACCGCAACCTGGCGCCGAGCATGCTGCACTGGTTCGGCACCGACCAGCTCGGCCGCGACATCCTCAGTCGGGTGATCATCGGCGCGCGGCCGGCGCTCACCATCTCGCTCTTCGTCGTCGGCATCGCGGCGATCATCGGGATCCCGCTCGGCGCCATCGCGGGGTACCGGGGCGGATGGCTCGACGAAGTGCTCATGCGCGTGACCGAGGTGTTCCAGGCCTTCCCGCCGCTGCTGCTCGCCATGGTGACGGTCGCGATCCTCGGGCCGAGCCTGACGAACGCGGGGCTCGCGCTCGCGATCTGCTGGTGGCCCTGGTACGCCCGGCTCGTGCGCGCCGAGGCGAGGTCGCTGCGCGACCGGCCGTTCGTCGAAGCCGCCCGCTCGATCGGCGTGCCCGTCTGGCGGATCCTGCCGCGGCACATCCTGCGCAACTGCCTGACGCCCATCCTCGTGCAGGCGACCGTCGACATCGGCAGCGTCGTGCTCGCGGCCGGGTCGCTCGCGTTCATCGGCCTCGGCGCGCAGCCGCCCGCGCCCGACTGGGGTCTCATGGTCGCCGAGGGACGCGGGCAGATCTTCACCGCGTGGTGGATCTCGACCTTTCCCGGCCTCGCGATCTTCGTGACCGTGCTCGGCTTCAACCTGCTCGGCGATTCGCTGCGCGACTTCTTCGACCCGAAACAGGTGAAGCGATGACCGACCTGCTGCTCATCGACGATCTCGAGATCGCGTTCGCCGAACGCGGTTCACTGACGAACCGGCCGGTGCGGGGCATCACCCTGGCGGTGGCCCCCGGGGAGGTGGTCGGCATCGTCGGCGAGACGGGGTGCGGCAAGAGCCTCACCGGTCTCGCCGTGCTCGGCCTGCTGCCGAAGGGTGCCGTGCCGAGCGGCCGCATCGTGCTCGACGGCGTCGAACAGCCGCTCGACGGGCCGGGCTCGGCACGCGGCGACGCGATCTCGATCGTGTTCCAGAACCCCGGCACCGCGTTCAACCCCGTGTTCACGCTCGGCCGGCAGATGCGCGATGTCGTGACGAGGCACCGGGTGGTGCCTCGGGCGGAGGCGAAGGCGCACATCCTGCACCACCTCGAGCAGGTCGGCCTGCCCGAGCCCGAGCGCATCTTCCGCAGCTACCCGCACGAGCTCTCGGGTGGCATGCTGCAGCGAGCGATGATCGCGATGGCCCTCCTCTGCGAACCTCGGCTCCTCATCCTCGACGAGCCGACGACCGCCCTCGACGTGACGATCGCCAAGCAGATCCTCGAGCTCATCCTCTCGCTGCGAGACCGGTTCGGGTTCGGCGTGCTGCTGATCACGCACAACCTCGGCGTCGTGCGCGAAGTGTGCGACCGCATCGCCGTGCTCTACGCCGGCCGCATCGTCGAGAGCGGGCCGACCGGCGTGGTGCTCGCGGCCCCGATGCATCCGTACACGAAGGGGTTGCTCGGCGCGCTGCCGGCCCGGCACCTGCACGGCCAACCGCTCGAAGCCATCCGCGGAGCGGTGCCGGCGAACCTCCTCGACGTCGTCGGCTGCTCGTTCCGTGAGCGCTGCCCGATCGCCGTGCCGCGCTGCGCGACGATCGACCCGCGACTCGAACCGGTCGCTCCGCTGCATGAAGCCGCGTGCATCGAGGTGAGCGGGCGATGACCGCGATGCTGAAGCTCGAGAACATCGTCAAGGTCTACCGCGCGCACGGCACGGAGGTGCGCGCCGTCGACGGCGTCTCGTTCGAGGTGGAGGCCGGCACGACGTTCGGCCTGGTCGGCGAGTCCGGATCGGGCAAGAGCACGATCGCGCGCTGCGCGCTGCGGCTCATCGAACCCACCTCGGGAGCGTCGTGGATCGACGGCGAGTCGGTCACCGGCATGCCCGGGCGTGCGCTGCGCACCCTGCGCGCCCGAACCGGCATGGTGTTCCAGAACCCGGTCGCCGCGCTCAACCCGCGTCTCACGATCGAGCAGTCGATCAGCGAGCCGCTGCTGACGCACATGAAGCTTCGCGGGCGCGCGCTGAGCGAGCGATCGCGCGAGCTGCTCGACGAGGTGGGGCTCAGCCGGGCGCACGCCGAGCGGCTGCCGCATCAGCTCTCGGGCGGGCAGTGCCAACGGGTCGGCATCGCCAGGGCGCTTGCGACGAGGCCGAAGCTGCTCGTGCTCGACGAGCCCACGAGTGCGCTCGACGTGTCGGTGCAGGCGCAAGTGCTGAACCTGCTGCAGGAACTCCGTCGCGAGCACGCGCTGAGCTACCTGCTCATCTCGCACGACCTCGACGTCGTGCGGTACATGAGCGACACGGCGGGCGTCATGCGGGGCGGTCGGCTGGTCGAGGTCGGGCCCGCAGCGGAGGTGCTCGTGACCCCGGCGCACGAGTACACCCGCCGGCTCCTCGCCGCGATGCCCGAGACGCCGGGCGCCGTCGCGCTCGGCGAGACATGGTCGCCCGGCGCCGCCTCGCCCGACGCCGCGTCGCCCGACGCCGCCTCGCCCGACGCCGCGTCGCCCGACGCCGCCGCGCGAAGACCCGTCGAGCCATCCGAACCCAACGACTTCAGCGAGAACAGGATCCTGTCGTGACTTCACTGCTGCCGCAACGTATCGGCCGTGACGTGCACCGGCCGCGTGCCGCCGGCGCCCCGCTCGGCGAGCCGGATCTCGAGACCTGGCAGGATGCCCCGCACAATCGATGGGCGTTCGCCCACGTCGCCGAGTTCGTACCGACGGCCCCGATCGCACGTCGACCTTCGAACGCCGAAGAACATGACGGACCTGGCCTCAGCGCGCTGCGCGGTACGTTGCCCGAGCTCGAGCAACGTCTCGAGCAGAGCTTCACCGACGCCCTCGTCGTCGTGCGCGGTGGCGAGGTCGTGGCCGACTTCTACCGCGATGGCTTCGGGCGGGCCACGCCGCACCTGCTGATGAGCGTGTCCAAGTCGATCTGCGGACTGACCGTCGGCACCCTCGTCGACGAGGGGTTGCTCGACCCTTCGCAACGAGTCGATCACTACGTGCCCGCGCTCACCGGCAGCGCCTACGGCGACGCCACGCTGCAGCAGGTGCTCGACATGACGGTCGACGTCGACTACGACGAGGACTACCGCAACCCGGCCTCGCACGTGCAGGCGCAGGATCGTGTCGCGGGATGGCGCCCGCGTCTCGCCGGCGATCCGGTCGACACCTACGCGTTCCTGTCGACGCTGCGGGGAGGCGGGCGCCACGGTGAGCGGTTCAGCTACTGCTCGGCGGGCACTGACGTGCTCGCCTGGGTCGTCGAGAACGTGACGGGCTCCCGGTACGCCGATGCGGTCTCCGAGCGGCTCTGGTCTCGGCTCGGATGCGAGTACGACGCGAGCATCACGGTCGACCCGGGCGGGTTCGGGTTCGCGAACGGCGGCATCTCGTGCACCGCGCGCGACCTCGCCCGGGTCGGCGAGCTCATGGTCGGCGAGGGCGTGATCGACGGCCGGCGGGTGGTCTCGGCCGAGTGGGTGCGGCGCACCCTCACGGGTGGCGATGCCGCCGCGGCATCCGGCACCGTGTTCCAGCGCGTGCACCCTGGCGGCTCGTACTCGAACCAGTGGTGGCTGACCGGCGGCGAGCGCGGCGAGTACTACGCCGTCGGCATCCACGGTCAGTTCATCTGGGTCGACCCGGCACGCCGCACCGTCGTCGCGAAGTTCTCGTCGTGGCCCGAGCCGGTGACGGAGCAGTGGAATCGACTGCACGCCGCGCTCTTCCGCGACATCTGCGACGCGGTCGCCTGATCGACGAGCGGATGCCGCGGCGGTCGCCTCTTCGTGGGG